>SIBG01000055.1 GCA_009695305.1 Opitutus sp.
GGGAAGGCTCATCCCGGTGTGATAGTCCGCGCCCCGCACCGGTGTCGAGTCCGCCGGCAGAAATTTCGCGCTCGGGCGCTGGCGCGACCAAGGCGGAAGCGAGGCGGAGGCAACCGAGGGCACTAACCGCCATCCGGCGGACGGACCATTGGGGCGAGGATCTTCCTCGGCCGAGGCCCGATGTTTCCGGCCATCGCCGGACTCGTGAGTGGATAATGTTCGCCATCGCATGTCCATTCTCGCCAGGCGCACTCCGCCGCGCTTTCCTCAGCCGATGTTTTTCTGGCTAAAAAAATTCCTGGGGTTCTGGCTGATGCCACTGCCGTTTTGCCTCCTGCTGCTCTTCGTCGGCGCCCTGCTGCTGTTGCGCTCAAAACGGCGGGCGCGGCTCGGACGCGGCTTGATGATCGCCGGGACTGTTTTGCTGATGCTGTTCAGCAATAAGATCGTCAGCGTCTGGCTCGTGCATCCGCTGGAGGCCCGCTACCCCGCCATTCCGGAACTGCGGCCGGGGGCGCCGGTGCCTCCGCCGCTCGCCGCCTGCCGCTTCGTGCTGGTGCTAGGCGCGGGCAACGGCCACAGCGAGGGTCTTTCGGCGACGAATCAGCTTTCCTCCTCGGCGCTCGCGCGCGTGACCGAGGCCGTCCGGCTGCTGCGGGTGCTGCCTGACGCGCGGCTCATCGTCAGCGGACCCGCGGAAGGCAAACACCCGGCTCACGCCACGATGCTCGCGCGCGCCGCGGAGTCGCTCGGCGTGCCGCCCGAGCGGATCGCCTATATTGATCAGGCCCGCGACACCGAGGATGAATCACTCGCGATCGGCCGGATGGTCGGCTCCGCGCCGTTCGCCCTCGTGACCTCAGCCTGGCATATGCCGCGCTCGGTCGCGCTATTTCGCCACGCCGGCCTCGCCCCGCTCCCCTGCCCCGCCGACTATTCCTCGCACGCCGGCGACGATTTTAATTGGACCGATCTGTTCTGGGATATCGGCTCCCTGGAACGCAGCACCTGGGCGGTGCGCGAACGCCTCGGCTACCTCTGGATTTCGCTCCGCGGAAAAACCTGAGCCCTCGCGCCCGATTTGTTTCGCCATCGCAACGTTCACCAGTAACTCAATCACCACCATGTTTTCGCTCAAAAAACTTCTCGGTAAAGACGACAAGTTCTTCGATCTACTGGAGGCCGGTGCGGAAGAGGCCAAGGCGAGCGTCGCGCTCTTCTCCCGCTACCTCGAAAAAATCGCGGCCGGCGAGTCCGCCGCGGGCACGCTCGACGATTTCATCACCACGCGCCGGCGGGAAAAACGGATCCGCCACACAATGACGGAGGAGCTCAGCAAGACCTTTGTCACGCCGCTGGAGCGCGAGGACATCGAGGCGCTCTCCTTCGCGCTTTATCGGGTGCCAAAACAAGTGGAGAAAATCGTCGAGCGGCTCTCAATTTATCCGGGGCGCGTGCCGCACGCGGCCTTCCAGCGCCAAGCCGAGCTCATGCTGCAGGCCGCCGAGGCGGTTGCGTTCATGGTGAAGCAGCTCCGCGGCGGCACCCACATCGAGAAAATCCGCGAGGCCAACGACCGCCTGCAATTCGCCGAGGGCGAGGCCGACAAGGTCATGCTCGAGCTGCTGAAGGATCTCTACCACGGCCCCTACGAGGCCAAGGAACTCGTCATCCTCCAGGAGCTCTATGAGATGGTCGAGCAGGCCGTGGATCGTTGCCGCAACGCCGGCAACATCGTCGTCCAAATCGTCCTCAAGCATTCGTAACGCCGCGCCCGCCCCCGCGCCATGACGCTGTTCCTGCTCGTTCTGCTGGCCGCGCTCGTCTTCGAATACATCAACGGCTTTCACGACACGGCCAACGCGATCGCCACCGTCGTCTCGACGAAAGTCCTGACGGCGCGTCAGGCCATCATGATGGCCGCGTTCTTCAACCTCATCGGTGCCTTCGCCGGCACCGCCGTCGCGAAGACCATCAGCGGCGGACTCGTGGAAACCGGTGCCGTCACGATGCTGACCGTGCTTTGTGCTCTGCTCGGTGCGATTGTCTGGAATCTCATCACCTGGTGGCTTGGCCTCCCGTCGAGTTCCAGCCACGCGCTCATCGGCGGCCTCTGCGGCGCGGCCCTCGCCACGGCCAGCGGCAATTGGGGCGTCCTCATCTGGTCCGCAACCGACAAAAAGGGATCTGCGGTCGGCCTGTGGCCAAAGGTCGTCCTCCCCATGTTTAGCTCGCCAATGATCGGCTTCATTGGCGGTGCCCTCCTGATGTGGCTGCTCACCATCGTGCTCCGCAAGACCACCCCGCGCGTGGTCAACCTGATCTTTGGCAAAGCGCAGCTCGGCAGCGCCGCTTTCATGGCCTACGGCCACGGCAAGAATGACGCCCAAAAAACGATGGGCATCATCACCCTCGCGCTCTCCACCGCCACCGCCGCCAAGGTGTTCGACGGGCTGCCCCCCTGGACCGCTTTCCTCCGGGTGGAGGGGTTCAAGGATATTCCCTATTGGGTTGTCTTCGTGTGCGCCGTGACGATGGCGGCCGGCACGGCTGCGGGCGGTTACCGCATTATTCGCACGATGGGTCACAAGATGGTGAAGCTCCAACCCGTCCACGGCTTCGCGGCCGAGACCACCGCCGCCCTGATCATTGACGGCGCCTCGATGATCGGCGTGCCAGTGTCCACGACCCATGTGATCTCCACGTCGATCATGGGAGTCGGGGCCACCAAGCGCCTCGGCGCCGTGAAGTGGGGCGTCGTCGAACGAATCCTCTGGGCTTGGGTGCTCACGATGCCCGTCACCGGCCTCCTCGGCTATGGTCTCGTCCTGCTGCTGCGCAACTTCGGCCTGTGAGGTGTAGCCCGCGGGAAGATTAGACGCTGCCGGTTGGCGGACCCGCAAGACCGCGCCTACGCCGCCGCCGGCAGCACGAGGAAAAATTCCGTGCCGGCTCCGGGCGTGCTCTCGACGCGCACCTCGCCGCCGTGCGCCTGGATGACGTTCTTCACGATCGCCAGCCCGAGACCGGTGCCGCCTTGCTCGCGCGAGCGGGCCTTGTCCACCCGGTAGAACCGCTCGAAAATCCGCCCGGTCGCCTCCGCCGGGATTCCCGGGCCGTTGTCGCGAATGCCGAGTTCCACGCGTCCGTCGGCGAGGGCGCGGCCGCTGACGACCACGCGTCCATCGGGCCGGCCGTATTTGATGACATTGTCGACCAGGTTCGAAATCATCTGCCGCAGCCGATCCGGGTCCGCGTGCGCGGCGAGGCCGACGGGCACGGTGCTTTCGAGCACCACACCGCGGGCACGCGCGATCAGGGTAAAATCGTCGAGCGTCTCTTGCACCGCGGCGCGGAGCTGCACGGGCTGCAGGTGCAACTGCACCTGCCCGGCGTCGAGCCGGGCGCTCACGGTGATGCCGGTGGTGGAGCCTTCGGCCGCGATTTCAAAAGAAAACCCCGGGTGCTGCGCCTTGTATTCTTCGGCGAGCGTCGGGACAAGTTTGGCGCCAAGAGTGTCGGACCCCTTGATGACGAGCTTGCTATCGGCGCGGACGCCGGTGGTGGCGAGGACCTCAAGAAGGCAGAAGAAAAATTTATTCATGGGAAACGGAATTAGATTTTGCGGTTCCACTCAGAACTGAAGCTGCATTTGAGAACGGAGACCGAGGACCTTCGCCTCGGCGGGCGCACCTGTGACCGTCTCCTTGGTTTTGCCGGAGACGAGACCGAGCTGGAGCTTTAGATCGTTGGCTCGAAGGTAATAATTGCCGCCGAAATACCACTCTTCGGACTTGTTCATCGTGCCGCCGTTGGGCGAGGAACGGATCACGTCGGAGAGCGTCACGCCACGGTGGTCGGAATCCAGGGCTGCGTAGCGGACGACGAGTTCGACGTTTTCCATCACGAGCAGCGAAGGTTGGAGGTAGAAGCCCTTGGGCTTGGCGTCGGTCGTGGCGTTGAATCCACGTTCCACGCTCGCGGTGAGATATTCGCCGATGAAGCTGAAGCGACCGGAGGTCAAGTTCGCGTAGACGGAATAGATACTCAGATCGAAACCCTTGCCGAGATTGGTCGTGCCGGAGCCGCCCTGGTCAGGCAGGTAGCCGGTGCCGAAGCCTGCGATCCAAGTGCCGTGGTTGGCTAGCTTGCCCGTGAGGCCCAGGTTCGCCCAGAGCGCGGGGCGGTTGTTCGTATTGTCGCCGGCGGCCGCAGCCCCCGTAAAGCTCTCGTTGCGCTCGGGCGCGGTCACCGCCGCACTGTAGACGATTCCGCTCGTCTTGCTGAGTTCCTTCTTGCCGTCGAGAAACGCTCCGATGCGGTAGCTGGCGGCGCCGAGGCGGCGGCCGTTGTTGGAATCAACGAAATAGCGGGTGACCGACGAACGTTCGATGGCGCGGATGTCACCGCTCGAACCGCGTTCTTCCGCCGCGACGTTAACCTTGCGCAGACCGAAGTCGAAGGCGAGAGCCGGAGTGGGCTTCCACTCGATGATCGCGTCGTCCCAGCTGCCGCCGGCGAGATCGTAGATCATCGTGGCACCCCAATGGCCGCCGACGCCCGCCTTCATTGAGAGATACATCCGGCGAAGAAACGCGTGATCAGTCGCCACCGGTCCGAACGCGGCATTCTTGATGTCGGTGTCGAGACTGGCGTATTGCACCTGCATCCGCATGCCGAGGCTGAGCCGGTCGGTGGATTTTCCGCCGGCAATGACCTTGGCCGGAATCGTATTTCCGTCGCGGAGGAGGTCGGCCCGAAGATCCTCGGCCTCCTGATTAGTGAGAATGCCCTTGCGCACGAGGGCGTCGAGGAGCGGGCCGCTGTCTTGGGCGAGAACGGGCGAGACCGCGAGCAGGGCGCCGGCGAGCAGCGCGAGGAATTTCGATTTCAGATTGAGCATGATGTTTAAGTTCAAGGATGGAGGTTCGAAGCGCGCCCAGCATGCGGTCCGATTGTTACGAAGGCATGACGGTCCCGTGACAAACCGGCAAAAGCGTCAGGGTTCGCCTTGGCCGGGTCCGGCTCACGCCGACATTGCGCATTCGGCGCTAGTCGCCGAGCGCGAAACGCAGGGCGTATTGCGCCTGGTTATAGTCAGCGATCGTCGCGAGGTAGTCGCGACGACCGCGGGCCAGTTCGTCCTCGGCCTGCAAATCTTCCAGCACGGCGCTGACTCCCGTCGCGCGGCGTTCGCGGGAGAGGCGGGCGGCATGGTCGGCGGCTTCGAGTGCTTTGCGCGAGAGTTCGATCTGCTCGGCGAGCGCGCGCAGCCGGGTGTGCTGTTCCACCACCTGGCGGCGAATCGCATCGCGCGTCTTTTCCAACTCCAGCTCGCCCTGGCGCTCGCGGGCGGCGGTCTCTCGCTGGCGGGTGCGATCAAAAATTCCGCCCGGGCCGACGCGCCAGCTCAAGCCGATCGCGTAATCCCGGCTCGTGTCGAAATCATGTCCGGGCGAGGTGTTGCCGGGCCCACCGCCGAGGCCACCGTAACCCGCCTGAGCGCCGAGCGTTGGCACCAGCGGACCATAGGCCGCCCCGCGGCGTGCGGCCCGGGCGCCTTCGAGCCGGGCGGACGCCTCGTCGAGTTCGGAGCGCGCCGCGAGCGCGCGAGCGATTAGCAAGCCCAGTTCCCCACCGGGGGCGGTGAGCGTCAGCGGCGTGAGATCGGTTTCCGCCGGGGTCAACTCGACCGCTGGGTCGAGGTGGAGCAACTCGGCGAGCCGCGCGGCCGCGATGCGTTGCTCGGCCCGCAGGCGGCTGAGGGCGAGCTCGCTGCGTTCCCGCGCGGCCACGACGCGGGCCGCATCACCTCGAAACGTGAGACCGGCCTCGGTCGTGGCACTCAGCTGGCGGGCGTGTTCGCCGGCCAGCCGCGCCGCCTCCCCCGCGGCGCTGACCGCGGCGCGGGCGCGGGCGAGATCGAAATAGGCGACGGCCGCGCGGTAGGTCATCTCCCGCTGGCGCGTGGTGAGGGCCGCCTCACCCGAACGCACCACCTGGCGCGCGACGAGATTCTGATAATACGTTTCGCCGAGATCGACCTGCGCGGAAAAGGTCACGCCCGCGGCCAGCGAGTTCTTGTCGGCATCGAGGATTGGGCCGTTGACGGCCTGAAGGTTGTTTTCGTGGCGCCGAAACACGATGGCCGGCGCGATCCAGGGAAAAAATTTCTGCCGGACGGAGTCGCTGGTCGCGCGGGCCTCCGCGAGTTTTTCCCTCGCGATCTGCACCTCGAGGCTGTTCGCCCCGGCGAGGCGCAGCGCGGTCGGCAGATCGATGACGTTGCCAGCTGGGGCCGGCATCTCCGCGGCGCCCAGGGCGGCGCTCGCAAAAACCCAGGCGACGATAAAACGCCCGCGGATCATTTGACCTCCGTGACTTTCACGGGCTGCTCAGGAGCGAGAACGAGCTTGCCGACGAGAATCACCGGCTGGGTGGCTTCGAGGCCTTTCAGGACTTCGACTTGCTGGCCATCGTTGAAGCCGATCGTAAGCGGGTGCTTCTTCGCCTTGCCGTCGACGGCGGTGAACGCGAAGGCGGCCATCTTCTCCATCACCAGCGCCTCAACCGGGATGAGCAGGGTGTCGGTGTGCTTCTCGACGCCGATGCGCGCCTTCGCATACATGCCGGGCCGCAGCTCGCCGTCGGGATTCGGAAAGTCCGCCTCGACGAGCATCGTGCGCGTGGCTTCGTCGAGCGCGTAGCCGAGGCGGGAAACCAACGCGGCGAAAACTCGCCCCGCGAGTCCGTCGACGGCGAGCTTCACCGGCTGCCCGGGACGCACGCGCGCCGCCTCGATTTCCGGCACGGGCACCTGCAGTCGAATCGTGCGAAAATCCGCGAGCGCAAACAGCGCGGCGTTCTGCGCGGTGCCGCCGGCGCTCGGCGCCGCCACGAACGCGCCCACGTCGGCGAAGCGCATCGTGATCGTGCCGGAGAACGGCGCGACGATGTGCGTGTAGCCGAGCAGGGTCTCGGTGCGCGCGAGGCTGGCTTGCGCGACCTGCAGGCGCGCCTTGGCCTCGTCGAGCGCCGCCGGGGTGATCAGGTCCGGCGACTTCGCCTGCGCCACGCTGAGACGGTTGAACGCCGCCGCCGCCACCTCCACGTCGGCCCGGTGACGCGCGACATCGGCGACGAGTTCCGGCACTTCGATCTCCGCGAGGACCTGGCCGGCGCGGACTTGGTCGCCCTTGTCGACCGAGATCGTCTTCAGATAGCCGGCGACCTTCGGGTAGAGGGTCACCTGCTGATCGGCGCGGAGCGTCCCGGGGAGCGACACAAAACGGTGGATCTCGCCGCGTCCGGGCCGGGCCGCCTTGACCTCCAGCGCACCCGCCGCCTCGGCGGCCTGACTGGTGACAGTGATACCGCCCAACCACGCCCCCGCCAGCACGGCGGCAATTCGTTTCAATGCATGCTTCATAAAATTATTTATTGGTCAGGTAGAACGTGCTCGCCGGATCGTCCGGATCGAGCGAGGGCGAACGCACTTTTCGGCTCGCGAGGATCGCGAACACGCTCGGTAACACCAAGAGAGTCGCCAGGGTGGCCAGCGCGAGTCCGCCCACCACGGCGCGGCCCAGCGGCGCAGTCTGGTCGCCACCGTCACCCATCCCGAGGGCGAGCGGCATCATGCCGGCGATCATCGCGCAACTGGTCATCAGGATCGGGCGCAATCGACTGCGTGCCGCCTCCACGGCGGAGCCGAGGGGATCCGCCGTGGCCACCCGCGCCTTCTCGGCGAAGGTGACGAGCAATATCGCGTTCGCCACCGCCACGCCCACCGCCATGATCGCGCCCATCGCAGATTGGATGTTTAACGTCGTGCCGGTAAAATAGAGCGTCAGCACCACGCCCGCCAGCACGGCCGGCACCGTCGACACCACCACGAGGGCCAGGCGCACGGATTGGAAGTTCGCCATCAGCATCAGGAAAATCGCCACCACGGCGATGACGAGCCCGGAACTGAAACCGTCAGTGAGCTGCTGCAGCGGCACCACCTGGCCGCGCAAGTCGAGCCTGGTTTTCGCGTCCGGCGGCCCGCCGACCTCCGCGAGCGCGGCCTTGATCGCCCGGGTCGCCGTGCCGAGATCAGTGCCGTGGATGTTCGCCGTCACGCTCACCACCCGCAGCATGTTGTAGCGTTCGTAAGTGCCGACCGCGGTGCCAGGATTGATGGTCGCGAGATTGCGGAGCAGCACGGTGCGGCCGCCCTCCCCCGCGATCGGCACGTTCTTGAGGTCCTCGATGGACGTGGTTTTCGATTCGGGAATCTGCACCTGTAAATTGTAACTGATGCCCGTGGCGGGATCAGCCCAGTAATTCGCCACGGTGAACCGGCTCGACGTTGTGGCGGCCACCAGCGACTTGGTCACGTCGTCCACCTTCACGCCGAGCAACCCGGCGCGCTCGCGATTGATGTCCACGTTTACCGTCGGGAAATCCAGCGTCTGCGCAATCTGCACATCGCGCAGGAACGGAATCTTCTTCAGCCGCTCCAGAATCTTTTCCGCGTAGCCCTGACTGATTTTGATATTCGGCCCGCTCACGGCGACCTCGATCGGCGTCGGCGAACCGAAGCTCATCACGCGCGTCACGATGTCCTGGGGCTCGAACGACAACCGCACGTCCGGTAATTCCTTCGCCAGCACCCCGCGCAGCTGTTCCTTGAAGGCCTCGATGCGCTGGCCCGCCTCGCGCTTGAGCTGCACCGCCAGCCAGCCCTCCTCCGGACCGCCGTTCCATAGGTGCACGAGATTGACCGGGAAACTCGAGTTGTGCACCCCCACCATGCCGATGGTGACGTCGACCTTGTCCGCCCCGCCGGCTTCCCGCGCGATGGTCGCGAGAATCTTCTGCGCGATCTGTTCCGTCAGGCCCACCTGCGTCCCACTCGGCGCGCGGAACCGCAACGCAAACTGCCCCGTGTCCGTCTTGGGAAAAATTTCTGTGCCGATTTTTCCGCCGACGAACCAGATCACGCCGCCCGCCAGCGCGAGGTAGCCGAGCACGATCGGCCAGCGCAGCGCGAGCACGCCGTGCAGCAGCCCGCCGTAGACGCGCTGCATCCGGCCGATGAACGAGGCGTCCTGCACCTCGCCCGCGTGCCCGCGCAAGAACCATACGCTCAAGATCGGCACCAACGTGCTCGACAGGATGAACGAGGCGACCATCGCAAAGCCGACCGCCAGCGCCAGCGGCACGAACAACGCCTTCGCCGCGCCCACCATGAAAAACGCCGGGATGAACACCGCGAGGATGCACAACATCGCCAGCAAGCGCGGCAACGCCGTCTCCCGCGTGCCCTCGAGCGCCGCCCGCGCGACCGAGCTGCCACGGGCGATATGCGCATGGATGTTTTCCACCGCCACCGTCGCTTCATCCACCAAAATGCCGACGGCGAGCGCCATGCCGCCGAGCGTCATCAGATGGATGTTCTCTCCGCTCATCCACAGCGCAAAGGTCGCTGCCAGCAGCGAGAGGGGGATGTTGATCACCACAATGAAGGCGCTGCGCCAGTCGCGCAGGAAGAGCAGCACCATCAGGCCCGTCAGGATCGCCCCGAGCCCGCCTTCCTTCAGCAGGTCCCGGATGGAGCGGTTCACCACCGGTGATTGATCAAATGCGTAGCTGACCTTGATGCTCTCGGGCAGAATTTTTTGAAACTCGGGGATATTTTTCTTCACCAGCTCCACGACGGCGAGCGTCGAGGCGTCAGCGCGCTTCGTCACCGGCAGATAGACCGTGCGACGGCCGTTCGCCAGCGCGTAGGAAGTGGTGACATCCGCGGCGTCCTCCACGGTGGCCACATCGCGGACGAACACCGCGCCCTCCGCGGTTTTCTTCACCGGCACGCCTTCGAGATCCTTGATGTTCGTGACGATCGCGTTGATCGGGACGATGGGATATTTGTCGCCGAGGTTGATGTTGCCCGAGGGGCTGACCGTGTTGCCGTGCGCCAACGCCTGCACGATGTCGTCCGGCGAAAGGCCGTAGGAGCGCAGGCGGTCGGGGTTCACATTGACGATGATCCCGCGCGAGCTGCCGCCGAACGGCGGCGGCGCGGACACGCCCGGCAATGTGGCAAACGCCGGCCGGACGCGATTCAACGCCTGGTCCTGCATCTGGCTTAACGTGATGTTGGGATCGTCCGTGGAAAACACGAGGTAACCGACCGCCACGCTGCCGGCGTCGAAGCGCATGATAAACGGGGCAATCGTGCCGGGCGGCATGAACGCGCGGGAGCGGTTCACCATCGCCACCGTCTCGGACATGGCCTGCGACATGTCGGTGCCCGGGTGAAACTGGAGCTTCATGATCGAGGCGCCCTGGATGGACTTCGATTCCACGTGCTCGATCCCGGTGATGTAGAGGAAGTGGTATTCGTAGCGGTAGGTGAGGTAGCCCTCCATCTGCGCCGGATCCATGCCGCCAAACGGTTGGGCCACGTAGATGGTCGGAACGCCGAGCGGGGGAAAAATATCCCGCGTCATGCGCTGCAACGCGACCCACGCGCCGAGGGCGACGGCCACGACGAGGACCATGACCGTGAGCGGTCGGCGCAGTGAAAGCTGGAGTAAATTCATGCTAGAACGCGGGAGACAAGTTGCCGGCTAGACGGCCTGCGACCGGCGGGAGTTGCGAGCCAAATAAACGAGTAGGCGTCGGCGCACTCGCGCGCACGCCGGACGGCGACACCCAGGGCGCGCGGCCGGTCCTCGGTTTTACGTTGAAACCGCCGGCGCCTTCGCTCGCATTGAGCGCAGCTCCCTGCCGCTCCGGCACTCCTGCTCCCATCTCCCGCGCGTCCCGCCTTCCACCATGACTGATCCACGCGTTTCGCCCGGCCGCCACTCGCGGTTCAAGCTGAGGGCGGCGTTTTGTTTCAGCAGCGTGCTCGCCGCCGTCGCTCTGGCCCAGAGGGGGAGCACAACGCGGGACGGCGACCCCGAGATGCGCGCCTTCGAGCCCGTCGTGATTTTCTTTCCGCCGGTGCCGCCGCCCATCGATCGCCCGGTGGGGACCATGGGCGGACCGGCCAACCGGCGATTCACCGCCTCGCCGGAGTTGGCCTTCTACGTCAACGAGGCGTTCTACGCCCCCCTGAGCACGCGACTCGCGAGGGAAGACCTCACTCCCGTGCTGCGGCAGCGGCTCGACACTTATCGCGCCGCCAAACTCGCCGCGCAAAGCCAGGTGCGCGAAGCGCTCGATGCGACGCGCGAAGCCGATGCTCCCACTCGCCAGCAAACGCTGGAGACCCTCGCCCGCCAGCAGGCGCCGCGCATCGCCGAGCTTGAGCAAACGGCCGAAAAACTGCGCGAGGATCTGGTGACGAGCGAATACCACTGGAGCGCGCTGCGGGAATGGCACCTGGGCGAGCGGAACGCGCGTGGCGATTCACCCTTCGAGATTTCCCAGGTCATGCGCGCCGCGGCCTTTTATCAAGTCGGCCTGCTGCCCGCGCAGCGGCGCCTCCTGCGCGAGATCGCGATGGAGCTGGCCGTCGCGGGCAATGACGCCGCCTCCGCCGCGGCCGCGCAGCCGTATCTGTTTTTCCCGCCCGAGCCCGCGCGCGTCCTGCTGCCGGACGATCTCCCCGCCGACCTCGCCGCCAAGGTTGCCGCCTACCAGACGAAAAAATCGGCACTGAAGAAAGAACTCTACGACACCGTCTACGCCCAGGATCACGCCACGTTTGCCTTCCTGCGCGCGAGCGGACTCAAGACGCTCGCGGAAAAACAAGCCGCGCGCCTCACCGCCCTCGACGCGCTGGCGGAAGACATCCGCCGCGGCCTCGTGCAGCAGCCGCCTCCCGTCGTCAAGCCACCGCTCCCGCCGGTGCTGATGGCGCGGGTCTCCACCCTGCTCCAGGCGCGCACTGCCCTGCAAAAGGAGACGATGGCCAAGATCGAAGAACTTCGCGCCGCCTACGAACGGGCGCCCATCCAGCTGGGTTACAATTTCGAAACGGACGGCTTGAAATACGTGGTGGTGCCCGGCCGGGGTGCGCGCAACCGCCCTCCCGAGGAACTCGCCCGGATCATCGAGCCCGTCCGGGCGGCGATGGCGGCCATCGCCGAAAACTACGGTCGCCATTTTGCCGACATGGTAAACGAAACCGAATCCATCCGTCGGGAGACGGCGGGGCACCTCGGCTCCGAGAAACCGCCGGCCATCGAAGCGGCCCTGGCGGCGGCCACGCGCTACGCGCTGCGGCAGGAAAGCGAGGAAGCCTTTCGCGAATACCGGGAGGCGGTCTTCGAGCCCGGCCTGTCGTCCGGCCAGCGCCGGCTGCTGTTCGACGGCGCGATCGAGAAGCTCAATCTCCCGCTGCCCCGCGGCGAATTCCAACCGACCCGCCGGGCGTCGGGATGGTAGCTCCGCGGCGTTGCAGGCGCCGGCTAGGATTCGATTTCCGTCGGCAGCGAGCGTGCTCGCGCTCAATCCGCGCCCCCCAGCGAACGGCCGACTGGAACCGGATCGGGCCAGAACCGGTAAGATTGGGCGATTAGAACAGGCCCTGGCACTCCGCCCCCCTCCTCTCACGCCAACGGCCGTTTCCGTTTTTCCACGAGCGAAAGCAGGAGATCGTTTTTCGCCAGGCTCCCGCGCAGGATGCCATCCGCGCCGACGACCGGCAGCCGCTCCGCCACGATGCCCAGAAATCCGCCGAGCGCATCCGTGAGCGGCAGGTCCGGCGCCACCCGCGGAAAATCCTCGTGCAAAATGTCGCGCGCGATCACGAGCTCCGCGAGTTCCGGCTCGCCGAGATAGGTCTTGATGTCGTGCAGCGATACCGCGCCCAAAAACCGCCCCGCCTCGTCCACGACGTAGAGATTATTGACCTTGGTGCTGAGAAACATCCCGGCGATGTCCGCGAACCGCGCCTGCGGCGTGAGCACGGGCGGCTTCGTCCGCATGAGTTGCGCCACGCTCGTCTCGGCAAAGGGCGGGGCTGACTCGGCCTCCTTGCGTTGGAGCGACGCACTGTAAAGCGACGCACCTTCCAGCCCTTTCGCGGTGTAGTAGGCGATCACGCTGCACAGCAGGAGCGGCAGGATGATATCATAGCTCAGCGTCATCTCGAACAGCATGATCACCGCCATCACGGGCGCGTGGCTGGCAGCCGAAAGAAACGCGCCCATGCCCACCAAGGCGAACGCCCGCGGATCCTGCGCCGCCACCGGCCAGACGTTGTGCACCGCCGTGCCAAACAAATAGCCCGCGCCCGCGCCCATGAACAGCGACGGCGTAAACACGCCGCCTGGCGCCCCCGAGCCGAACGATGCCATCGTCGCGAGCCACTTGCAGGCGAAGATGCCGATCAGCGCCGTCCACAGCAGCCGGCCGTTGAGGATCTCGACGACGACGGAGTATCCATTCCCCGCCACCTGCGGCACCTTGAGCGCCAGTGCGCCCACCACCAGTCCGCCGAGCGCCAGCCGCGCCACGAGCGGCAGCCGCAGCGCCACAAAAAAATCCTCGGCGTGCCGCAGCGAACGCAAGAACCACGGCGCCACCGTGCCCGCGATCAAGCCGAGCACCACATAGGGCCCCATCTCCCACGGCGAGTTCAGCTGGAACGCCGGCACCTTATACAGCACGTGCACCGCCGTGAGCACGCGAATCGTGAGCGTGGCCGCTACCGCCGATACGACGAGCGGCCCGAGGCTCTCCATGGCAATCGTGCCGAGGATGATCTCGGCGACGAAAAACGAGCCCGCGATCGGGGCGTTATAGGCCGACGCGATGCCGGCCGACGCGCCGCACGCCACGAGCAGCCGCAACTGCGGCGGCGGGAACTGCCGCCAGCGCCCGATCATCGAAGCGAGCACCGCCGCCAGTTGCACCATCGGACCTTCCCGGCCGATCGACCCGCCCGAACCGATCGAAAAAAGTGCCGCCGTGCTCTTCACGAGGCTCGCGCGGATCGGCACATGGCCGTTGCCGATAATGATTGCCTCCATGTAATCCGTCGAACTCTGGCTGCGGGTCAGCCGCGGCCCATACAGCAGCACCAGCCCGGCGCACGCGCCACCCAACGTCGGCACCAGCAGGCAGCCCCACCACGGCAGCAGCCGCATCGAGTCGACGACGCCGAGGCTGGTCGAGCCGAACAAATCGTGCACGCCCTCCGCCAGGCCCGAGAATAGCATCGACGCCAATGCCCCGAGAAAACCCGCGAAAGCAGCCCAGAGCAACGTCACCTGCCACTCGGTGGGCTGGAGCTTTTCCTGAATCCAAACGCGCCAGCGCAGCAGCCGCAGCATCCGCGCCAAAATGAGCTTCGCTGGATCGGTGACGGCTTTCATCGCACAGGGCCGCTCCCCGCAGCGAGCAGTCGCAAGGGCGCAAGGGCAGCGGAGGTCGCGGCGATCTCGTTCAACAGCTTCACGTGCCGCAAAGTAGACCCCCGCCGTCGCAAAACAAGCTTGCGATGAATCGACTGACGTTCGCCCGTCCGCGTCGTTCACCCCTCCGCTTGGTAGCCGCGTCCATTAAGACGCGGTTCGAAAGTCGCCCGCTCCTGACCGTCCTCCCAGTTTGACAACCACCTGAGTGCCGGCCCTAGTCCGCGTCGCATCATGCGCCGCCTGCGTTCCATCACCGCCTGCCTGCTGTTGGCCCTCTGGCTGCCGGCGACGCTGCATTGCAGCTTGGAACAGGTGGGCGTCTTCAGCGAGCAAGTCGGCTGCGCCAACGATTGCGCCAACGACCACTGTGCCGTCCTAGAAGACGGCCTCTTCAAGCCCACCACGGCCGCCGTCAAAGTGCCCGCCCCCTCGTTGCTCGTCTGCCTTTACTGTCTCATCGAGATCACCCCGGAGACGATCATCGTCCCGCTGGTCTCACCTGAACGAACCGACCGCCCGCCCGAACTGGCCCGCACGTGGCAGTTCGCCCTCCGCGCCGCTGCCCGGCGCCCCCTCGCTCGCCTGGTAACGGACTCCTGCGCGAGTCCGCTTCGTCTCGTCCGTCCGCGCGCCATGCGTGACGGATTTTCCCCACCCACCTGCTCGGTAACGCCGCTCCCATCCCACCCACCCTGCCATGAAGCCCACTTTCCCGCTCTTTCTCTGCTGCCTGACTCTGCTCACTCCGCTCCGCGCCGAAGACGCACCCATCAAACTCGACGCGCTCGTCGCCCAAATCGCCGCGAGCAATCCCGAACTGAAATTCTACGAGGCGGAGATCGCCGCCGCGAAATCCGCCGCGCGCTCTTCCACCACCCTCGCCGACCCCGAACTCTCGCTCGATCTCGGGCGCAAACGTGTCCGCGACGCCGCCGGGGTGCTCGCCGGCGAGGGCACCGCGTGGTCGGTATCTGTCACGCAGACTTTTGAGTGGCCGGGCCGGCTCGCATTACGCAAGGCCATCGCAAACCGTCAGGTCGACCTCGCCGAGCTCGGCCTGGCGCGCTTCCGCGCCGCGCTGACCGCGCGCGCCCGCACCCTCGCGTTTGGCCTCCACGCCGCGAATGCCGAGGCCGTCACCGTCCGCGAAGTTGCGGACCGCTTCGCCGCGCTCAAGGAGACTTTTCTCTCCCGCGACCCCGCCGGCATCACGCCATTGCTTGAGACGCGCGTGATCGAGGCCAGTGAACTCACGCTCCAACGCCGCGCGACCGAGGCAGAGCTGGCGCTGCACGCCTCCCTGCTCGAACTCAACCAGCTCCGCGGTGCCGCGGTCGATGCACCGCTGCGCGTCGCCACGCCCTCGCTCCAGTTCAACGAAGCGCCCGCGACCGACGCGCTCCTCGCCGCCGCCCGCGAAAACAATTTCGATTTCCGCGCCAAGCGCCTCGAACTGGAACAGCAGGG
Source organism: Opitutus sp. (assembly GCA_009695305.1). Classification (GTDB taxonomy): domain Bacteria; phylum Verrucomicrobiota; class Verrucomicrobiia; order Opitutales; family Opitutaceae; genus SIBG01. Next base: position 15,831 of record SIBG01000055.1, read on the forward strand.
CTTCAGCGTGCAACTCGCGCAAAACGAGCGCCACCCGGCGATCAGCGTCAGCCCCTATTATTCGTCGGCCAAAGCCGGCGACCGTGAAACCATCGTCGGCGTCGGCGTGAGCGTGCCACTGCCCGTGAGCGGACGCACGCGCAACGCCGTCGACACGGCGGAGGCCCGCCGCCGCCAGGCCGAGACCGCCGCCTTTATCGTGCAACGTCAGCTTGAGCGCGAGGTGCTCACGGCCTCGCACGCGTTTGCGACCAAACTCGCCGAGTCCCGCCGCTGGGCGCCCGACACTGCCCGGAAATTCCGCGATGCCGCCGAGCTGGCCGACCGCCACTACCGCCTCGGCGCGGTGCCCATCGCGACCTATGTCGAGTTGCAGAACAGCTACCTCGACGCGGTCGAAGCACTCCTGGCCACCCAGCGCGAGGCGCTCGAAGCCGGCCTGAAACTTCAACAGCTCACCGGTCTCGACTTCCATCCCGTCGCCGCGGAGGCCGCACCATGATCGACCGCATCCTGGAATTTTCGCTGCGCCAGCGCGGCGTCGTGCTGCTCGCCGCCGCGGTGTTGCTCGGCGCGGGCCTCTGGTCCGCCCTGCATCTGCCCATCGACGCCGTGCCCGACATCACCGGTGTGCAGGTGCAAATCAACACCGAGGTCCCTGCGCTCGCCGCCGAGGAATCGGAAAAGCTCGTCACCCAGCCCATCGAGCTTGAAGTCGCCGGATTGCCCGGCGTCGAGGAAATGCGCTCGATCACGAAGTTCGGGCTCTCCCAGGTTACGCTCCAGTTCAAGGACGGCACCGACATCTATCGCGCGCGCCAACTCGTCACGGAGCGTTTGCAGGGTGCCGTTGAACGCCTGCCCGCCGGTGTTCGGCCGAAACTCGCGCCCATCAGCACCGGCCTCGGCGAGATTCTCTACTACAGCATCAACTATCGCGCCGACGCCAAAAACAAACCTGCGACCGAACTGGAGCAGCTCATCGCCTTGAGCGAAATCCAGCGCTACACGATCAAGCCGCTGCTCCGCACCGTGCCGGGCATCGCCGAGATCAACGAAACCGGCGGCTACGAAAAACAGTTTGTCGTGCAGCCGCGGCCCGAGGCGCTTGCCGAGCGGAATCTCACCTTCAGCGAACTCGCCGCGCTCATCGCGCAAAACGTCGAGAACGCCGGCGGCGGCATCATCGAGCGCGGCGGCCAGCAGCTCACCATCCGCGCGATCAGCCGCGTGCAGACGGCCGACGACATCGCCAGTCTGCCGCTTAAGTTCGCCGGCGGCGCCACCCCGCTCCTCGTGAAGGACGTGGCCGACGTGAAAACCGGCACAAAATTCCGCACCGGCGCCGCCACGCTCGACGGGCACGAGACCGTCCTCGGCACGACGATGATGCTCGCCGGTGAAAACAGTCGCGAGGTCGCGCAGCGGGTGAAAGTGCGGCTCGCAGACATTCAGACGAAACTCCCCGAGGGCGTGGAAATTCAAATCCAATACGATCGCTCGCAGCTCATCGGCCGCACGATCGAGACGGTCGAGACTAATTTGTTCGAGGGCGCATTGCTCGTCGTGGTCGTCCTGCTGCTCCTGCTCGGCAACTGGCGCGCGGCGCTCATCGTCTCGGCCGCGATTCCGTTGTCGTTTCTCTTTGCGCTCACCGGCATGAGATATTTCGGCATTTCGGGCAACCTGATGAGCCTCGGCGCGGTGGATTTCGGACTCATCATCGACGGCGCGGTCGTCATCGTCGAGAACATCGTCCGCCAGCTCGGTCAGCGTCAGCACCAGCTCGGCCGCAAATTGACCACCGAGGAGCGGACCCGCGTTGTGCTCGCCGCGAGCAAGCAGGTCGGCTCGCCGATGTTTTTCGGCGTCGTCATCATCACGGTCGTCTACATTCCCATCCTCGCCCTCGCCGGGATCGAGGGGAAGATGTTTCACCCGATGGCCCTCACCGTGATGCTCGCGCTCGGTGGCGCACTCGTCCTCTCCCTCACACTCATGCCGGCGCTCTGCTCGTTCCTGCTCGGCGGAAAAATCTCGGAGGAGGACAACGCGCTCATCCGCCTCGCCAAGCGGCTTTATGCGCCGACGCTCCACGTCGCTCTCCGGTTGCGCTGGGTGGTCGCCACCGCCGGTGTCGCACTGTTCGCCGTGTCGCTCTGGCTGTTCAGGCATCTCGGCGCGGAGTTCGTGCCGAAACTCGACGAGGGCTCCATCACGGCGATGCTCTACAAGCCCGTCGGCATGAGCATGGACGAATCCCTGCGCACCGACATCGAGGTCGGCACCCGCTTGCGCGCCGAGTTTCCCGAAATCACGCGCATCTTCACGCGCATCGGCACCAGCGAAATCGCCTCCGATCCGATGCCGCCCAACGAGAGCGACGTTTACGTCTCCTACAAGCCGCTCGTGGAATGGCCGAAGACGCCCGGCCGCCCTACAACCAAGGCCGAGTTGACCGAGCAACTCGAGGCGGCCCTCAAGAAGATCAATCCCGCCTACGACCTCCTCTTCGCCCAGCCGATCGAGATGCGGTTCAACGAAATGCTCGAAGGCACGAAGGCGGAGCTGGCCGTGAAGATTTTCGGCCACGACTACGACGTGCTCGAACCGCTCGCCGAGCAAATCAAGGTCATCCTCGAAAAGACCCCGGGCGTGGCGCAGGTTGAATTCGAGACGGAGGGTCGCACCCCGCAGCTCCAGCTCGACGTGAAGCGCGACGCGCTGCGCCGCTACAATCTCCAGGCCGCCGAGATAAACCGGGCGGTCAGCGCCGCCCTTGCGGGCGAAACCGTCGGCACGATTGTCGAGGGCAACCACCGCCACGATATCGTCGTGCGGATGCCAGACGCGTTGCGCGCCGACGACGCGGAAATTCAGAAACTCCCGCTGCGGGTCGGCGATGCGGGGCTACTCCCGCTCGGCAAGTTCGTCGAGTTCACGACGCTCAAAACCGTCGAGCCGATCCAGCGCGACGACGGCCAGCGGCGCGCCGCGCTCATGGTGAACTTGAAGACGCGCGACATCGAGGGCTTCGTCCACGCCGCCGAGCAGGCGATCCGCGAGCAGGTAAAAATGCCCGACGGCTACCTCGTGCAGTTCGGTGGGCAGTATGAGAACCTCCAAGTGGCGCGGGCGCGGCTCGCCGTCGTCGTGCCGGCAGCGCTCCTGCTCATCTTCGTGCTCATCTTCCTCGCGTTCGGCTCGGTGCGGCAGGCGCTGCTGGTTTACTCCGGCATTCCGCTGGCGGTAACGGGCGGCGTCGCGGCGCTCTGGCTGCGCGGGATGCCATTCAGCATCACGGCGGCAGTTGGCTTCATCGCGCTCGCTGGCGTCGCCGTGCTCAACGGCATGGTGCTCGTCAGCTACTTCAACCAACTCCGCGAGGAGGGAAAATCCGTCGTGGATGCGGTGATCGAAGGCTCGCTCACCCGCCTGCGCCCCGTGCTCATGACCGCGGCGGTGGCGAGCCTCGGCTTTGTGCCGATGGCCCTCGGCACCGGCGCCGGTGCCGAGGTTCAGCGCCCGCTGGCGACGGTCGTGATCGGCGGCATTGTCAGCTCAACGTTGCTGACGCTGGTTGTGTTGCCGGTGCTCTATGCGTGGTTCGAAAAGGAGCGTAACGGCCAATCCGCTCAGGCCGTGCCTCTACCGGAATCAACTGCGGCCTGAAAACTCCGATGAAAACCACGCTGCACGTCGCGTTGGCGCTACCTTGATCGTCGCGGTTCTCGCGGGTTGCGTTTCCCAGTCGCCGCCCGTTTTGCCGCCCGCAGCCCGCGGCATCATGCTCGAAGCAGTGTCGTCGGCGCACGTCCAGGTTCATCAACCGCTCCTGCGAGTGCGCGAGGGACATCTCGAATTGGCTGCACCGTCGCGAAGATTTATGGTTCAAGCACGACCGCGGACTCCCATTTGGATATTTCGTCCATCGACACCGCGGGCCGACCATTGCGCACAACCACGGTGCAATTTTTTCCTCGGGATTTGAGCAGCGCGACATCCCGTCTGAGAAATCAAATAGGTTTCTACTCCCTGGAGTTGGAACCAATCCCCGTGGGCACGATTCGTATCGAGGTGCGCGCGCACGACGGTAAACACTCGCCCGCCCCTTGAATCAACCCGTGCGCATGGTCGCGCTGACGCTCGAAGCGGGAGCGCGTAGCATCGCGTCCCGCGCCATTTTCTCGCCACGCCGCCTTGCACCCGAGGCATAAATTCCCACGCTGCCCGCATGAGCGCGAAGAAGAACTCGAGGTCGACCGAGGAAAAACCCGCGTGCGCGCCTCAAGCCGGCCAGACTGCCACCGAACCGGCCGCGCCCGTCGCCTGGATGGATTCGCCGGAGCCGCGCCAACGGCTCATCGGGCGAATCGCGTTCGTCGCACTGTGGATCTACGTCGCCGCGCTCTGCCTGCTCGCCCTCGACCAGACGTTCCACTGGGGCATCTTCGGGCCCAAGGTGCCGCCGATACCATGAGCCGCGCGGTGCTCCGCTTCGGCGCGGCGATTGGTTTCGCCGTGCTGTTTATTTTCGCCCGCGCCGCGGAGCCGCCGGCGTTGGCCGACGCCATCTCAAAATCTCGCGCCCTCGTGGCGCAACGCGTCGCCCCCAAGGTCCCGGGGATGTCGGTCGCCGTCGGGGTCGACGGCGTCATCGTGTGGTCGGAGGGCTTCGGCTTCGCCGACCTCGCGGCCAAGAAGCCAGTGACGAGCGACACGCGCTTCCGCATCGGTAGCGTTTCGAAATCGCTCACCGCCGTCGGCCTCGTCCTGCTCGTCGAACAAGGTCGGCTCGAGCTCGATGCGCCCGTGCAAACCTACGTGCCCGACTACCCGGTCAAGGGCGCACCGATCACGACCCGGCAACTGGGCGGCCACCTCGCCGGCATCCGCCACTATCGCGGCGGGGAGATGCTGCTCAACCGGCCGTTCGCCAACGTTCGCGCCAGCCTGAAAATTTTCGAGTCCGATCCGCTGGAGGCCCCACCGGGCACAAAATATCTCTACTCCACCTACGGTTGGAGCGTCATCAGTGCCGTGATGGAAGGCGCCTCTCAGCAGAATTTCGTGGACTACATGGACTCCAAGGTGATCAAACCGCTCGGCCTCACGCACACGCGCATCGACCGGAAAGGCGCCGACGATCCCGACCGCACGCAGTTCTACCAGGGCGACGCACCGGACAAGTTCACCGTCGCGCCCGCGGTCGACAACAGCTACAAATGGGCCGGTGGCGGTTACCTCTCGACCCCCGAGGATCTCGTGCGCTTCGGCTCGGCTCTCCTTCAGCCGGGTTTGCTCCAGCCCGAATCGCTCGCGTTGCTCTTTACGTCGCAAAAAACGTCTGACGGCAAACCGACCGCCTACGGGATCGGCTGGGTGATCGACCAGGATGCCCGCGGCCATCGCATCCTGCTGCACACCGGCGGATCGATCGGCGGCACATCGGTCCTCCTGCTCCACCCGACCACGCGCACCGTGGTCGCGATGGTCTGCAATCATTCGCGTTCGCCGTTCGACAAGGCCGCCTATGAAGCGATCGCCGAACTCTTCACGCCGCTCTTCGCGCGCCCGTAGCGGTGTGCTTCCGTTGGCCGCGACTCCTTCGATATTCGAAATCGTCGCCGCCGGCGGGCAGGTGCACGTCGCCCGCCCGTTCACCGAAAATGCGCCAAACTTTGACGAGTTCGGGCGACCCCAACTCAGTCGAGCGTATAGGGCTCCGGCTCGGCTTCCGGCTCCGCGTGCGCGGTCAGCGTCACGAGGCTGCGTAGTGAACTGAAATGCTGGCTCAGGTCGAAATCGCCGCCGAGGCCGCCGATGAGCTTGTCGAACAAATCTTTCTTCGACGCCTTCAACACCTGGATGCGCTCCTCGATCGTGCCCGCCGTCACCATCCGGTAAACGAACACCGTGTTCGTCTGCCCGATCCGGTGCACGCGGTCGACCGCCTGCGCCTCGACGGCGGGATTCCACCACGGATCAAGCAGGAAAACATAATCCGCCGCGTGCAGCGTGATGCCCGTGCCCGCCGCCTTCAACGATACCAGCATCGCCGCCGCGCCCTGCGCACCCTGGAAACCCTGCACCGGCTTCAGCCGGTCGAGCGTCATGCCGGTGAGTTCGTAGCGCGGCAGTTCGGAAAAATTCGCCACCAGCGCCTCGCGGACGCGGTTGAGCAGCATCACGAATTGCGAGAAGATGACGACCTTGTGCCCGCTGCTGACGACTTCGGCGAGTTTCTCGAGCAGCAGGTTGATCTTGCCTGAGTCGCTGAGCGGCGACTTGAGCCACGGCAGCATGTCGGGGTCGCAGCAGGTCTGCCGGAGGCGGGTGAGCAGCGCGAGAAACCCGAACGACTTCTCGCGCATCGCCGCGCCCACATCGTCGCCCAGCCGTTCCAGGCCCTCGCTGCAGATCCGCGCATACTCGGCGCGCTGCACATCGGTCATCGGGCAGATCAAATCCATCTCCACCTTCGGCGGCAGCTCCTGCGCGACTTCCCTTTTCGTGCGACGCAGGATGAACGGCGCGAGTTGCGCGCGCAGCCGCGTGAGCGTGCCCTCGCGATCAGCGGTGAGCGCCCCCTCGAAGGTCGCGCGCGAGCCGAGCAGCCCCGGCAGCAGGAACCGGAAGATACTCCACAGGTCGAGCTGGCGGTTTTCGAGCGGCGTGCCGGTCAGCACGATGCGGTGCTGGGCCCGCACGGCGAAGCACGTCTGCGTGATCTTCGCGTCGGGATTCTTGATGAACTGCCCCTCGTCGAGCACGGTGTAGCCAAACTCCACGCCCGCGAGCAGCGCCCGGTGTTTGCGCAGCTGGGTATAGCTCGCGAGCCAGATCATCGGTCCCGGCCGCATCGTGAAGTCGTTGCCCGTCTTTAAGGCATCGACCGCGAGCGCCGGGAAAAATTTCGCGATCTCCTCGCGCCACACCGGCACGACGCTCGCCGGGCACACGATGAGCGTGGGCCGGTCCGCCACCGGTCGCGCGGCGAGCAGCGCGAGCACCTGGAGGGTCTTGCCCAGCCCCATTTCATCGGCGAGCAGGCCGTGACAGCCCACATCGCAGAGATGGTGCAGCCACTCGACGCCGCGCCGCTGATAGGGCCGCAGCAATTCCGGTAGCGCGGGCGGTGCGGGAGGCGGCGCGAGCACGCTCTGCCGCCACGCTTCGATCTCGGGCGAAAGCGTGAGCTTGAGCCGTGCATCGCTGAACAAAGAAAAAATCAGATAGGGCGACAGCGCCCCGGTTTCGGCCGCGACCGGCCCCTGCGTTTCTTCGACATTTTTCCGCCACGCATTGAACGATGCCCATTTTTCAGCCGGCAGCGTCACGATGCCGAGGTTGGGCAGAATCACCGGCTGGCCGTGGTGCCGCAGCAGCGAGCGCACCTCCATGTCCGAGAGCAGCCGCTCGCCGGCGCGGAAAATCCAGCGCAAGTAGAGGGCGGCGTGTTCACCGTCGCCACCGGCCGCGCCCGCGACCGCACCCACGCGCTCGGCCACCGCCTCGATTTCGATCAGGCGCGTGCCTTTGAGCAAGTTGGCCGATTTTTCGTCCAGCTCGATCACGAACAACCGCCGCCAAGCTGGCAGCACCGTTTTCAAAAAATTGGGAATCTCCACGAGCGACTCCATCAGGTAGACTCCCGTGTCCTGATGGTAGTGGAAGTGCGCCTTGCGCGCATAGGCCGCGAGCCCGATGAGCTTCGCGCGCTCGGCCGACGTGACGTGGCCACCGCCATTCGCGTGAACGTCATGACCGAGCGCCGGGTGCTTCGTCTTTTTGTCGGCATCGAGCCACGCCGCCTGAAACGTCAGGCCCGCGGTCTTGGTCTTGAACACCAGCACGAGCGTGCGCGACGGTCCGGCGGGCGCGGCGACCGCCGCCGGCCCATGGCCGTTGCCCGTCGCTACCGCGGCGGGTTTGACGAAACTATGGCCGTAGCCCCGGCCGTTGCCATTGCCCTCCACCGCACTGCGCACAGGAGGCCGGTCGCTCGGCAGCGGGGAAATCTCATCGGCCACCAGCTCTTCGATCTCATGCAAGCCGGCCACCGCCAGGGCATGAGCCAGCTCTTGGTCAGTCGAAGACGAGCGCACGGTCAACCCCTCGGCCGTCCACTCGATGACCGCATACTCATCCTTTTTATCGATTCGGCGGCGGACAATCGCGTCGATGTCAGTCAACTCCAGCTCGCGAACCTCTCCGTCCCGGTAAATCTGGCGGCCCTGCTCAAGTTGCGTGGCCGTGAAGCCTCCCGACCAGTCATTTTCGAGTTTTTCGAACCAAAACTCGAGTGAGTGAGGAGTGTAAACGCGCTTAGGGCCGTGCGATTGCATCCGAGTAAAAAATCGACCGTAGAAACCGCCTGCCACTGTGCAACCCCTAAGTTGCACTAATTTTCGCGGCGCCTACCTGATCGCGTTCGGTGGGACCGTAGCTTAGCCGAGCTTCGCCAGCTCCTCGCGAATCACCGTCAGGGTCCGCGCTACCGCCCCGGAGTGGTCGTGGCGCCACGCCGCCGCCGCGGCTGCCAGCACCGTTCGGCGCGACGCATCGCGCAATAATTCCTGCGCCGTCGTCGCCAGCGCCGCGGCGTCGGCCACCTCGCGCGCGGCGCCGCGCGCGAGCAGGTCGCGCGTGATCAAACGGAAATTTCCCATGCCGGGCCCGAACATGATCGGCTTCTCCAGCGCCGCCGCCTCGACCGGCGTCTGCCCCTCGGTGTGCGGCGGCAGGCTCTTGCCGACAAAAACCAGATCGGCGAGCTGGGTGATCCTGCGGAGTTCGCCCGTCGTGTCGCCCACCACCACGTCCACCTCGCCCGCCGCGGGCCCGCGGGAGCGGAAATGAAACGCGAATCCGCTGCGGCGGAGGAGCCGTTCGACTTCGCTGCGTCGCTCGGCGTGGCGCGGCACGAGCACGAGCGAGCAGCGCACGCCGCGTTCGCGCGTGAGCCGCAGGGCACCGAGCATCGCCTCCTCCTCGCCCGGCCAGGTGGACGAGCCGAGCAGCACGAGACCGGCGGGCAGCCCGAGTTCCTGGCGCAGCGCGGCGCGCTCGGCGTCGGTCAGCACCGGAATTTGCACGTCGAACTTGATGTTGCCCGTCACCGTGATTTTTTCCGGCGGCACGCCCAGGGCGCGGAAGCGCGCTCCATCCTGCGCCGAACTCGGCAGCAACCGCGTGACCCCGCCCAGCAGCAGTCGCGTGGCGGGTCGAAACAGTTTCATCCGCTGGAAGCTCCGGTCTGAGAGCCGCGCGTTGATCGCGAGCACGGGCACCCCGCGCTGCGCCGCCTGCCACAGGTGCTCGGGCCAGCGTTCCCCTTCGGTGAGGATCACGAGATCGGGTGCAATGCGCCGCCACGCCCGCGCGGCAAATGGCCACCAGTCGAGGGGGAAATATCCGACGCCCTGCGTGATTCCCTGGTAGCGGTCGTTGGCGAGCCGGAAGCCGGTGCTCGTCGTCGTGGTCAGATAGATTTCGGCGCCTTCGCGCTGCAGCGCGGTTAGCAACGGCCCGATCGCGAGCATTTCGCCCACGCTCACCGCCTGGAGCCAGATGCGCCGGGTGCCGCCAATTTTTTTGGGCAGAAACGGATGCCCGCCAAAACGCTGCACGAACGCCCCCCGGTAGCCACCGCGCCGCCACATCCGGCGCAGGTAGGCGGGCGCCAGGAGGAGCAGGGCGGGAATGAAAAATAGGCGGTAGAGCCAGAGCATTATTTCCCCCAGTCATTGCCGGCAGTTCGGCGACGAAGCAATCCCCCTGAAATCGCCGGGCCCGATTTTCCGAGCCTTTTGTGCTTTTACCCCATGCACGAACTCCTCAGCCTCCGCAGGCCATGCTGACCCTCCCCCGCCCCGTCCGGTTTGCGTTGTTCCTCGCTCCCGTGGTCGCCCTCCTCGGCCTGAGCCCCGTCGAAGGCCGCGCCGCGACTCCGTTCGCCCACGAGTCGAGCGATCTGAAACCGGACCCGACCGCCCGCTTCGGCACGCTACCAAACGGCCTCCGCTATGTGGTCCGCCCGAATCAGGAGCCGAAAAACCGCGCCTCCATCCGCCTGCTGGTCGAGGCCGGCGCCTTCCACGAAACCGACGACCAGAACGGCCTCGCGCATTTCCTCGAGCACATGGCGTTCAACGGCAGCGAGCACTACAAGCCCGGCACGCTCGTCGAGTTTTTCCAGCGCATGGGCATGAACTTCGGCGGCGACACCAACGCCAACACCACCGAGGAGCGCACGCTTTACATGCTTGAGTTGCCCAAAACCGACGCCCCGACCCTCGCCGAGGGCCTGCGCGTCCTCAGCGATTACGCCAGCGGCCTGCTGCTGCTGCCGGAGGAAATCGACAAGGAACGCGGCGTCATTCTCAGCGAAAAGCGCGACGGCGATTCCGTCGACTACCGCACTTACCTCGCGCAAGTCGGATTTGTGCTCGGCACCACCCGCGTGCCATCGCGCACGGTCATCGGCCTCACTGAGATCATCCAGCAGTCGCAGCGCGACCGGTTCGTGGATTTTTGGAACACGTGGTATCGCCCCGAACGAATGTCCGTCGTGGTGGTCGGCGATATCGATCCGGCCGCGGTGGAAAAACAGATTGTCGCCGGTTTCTCGGCCGTGACGGCGCGCGGCCCGGCCCGGCCCGAACCCGCGCTCGGTCGCGTGGAGGTGTTCGAGGGCGTGCGGTCCCAATTTCACGCCGAGCCCGAGGCGCCCGCGACGACGGTCGAGATCAGCTCCGTCACGCCCTACGCCTTCGAGCCCGACAATGCCGCCCGCCGCATTCAGCACCTCCCGCGCAACCTCGCGATCGCGATGCTCAACCGCCGCTTCTCCGTCCTCGCCAAAAAGGAGAACGCTCCCTTCTCCTCCGCCAGCGCCGGTGTTGGCGAGGGTTACAATCTCTACCGTGCGGCGGACATCGACGTCACCTGCAAACCCGAGCAGTGGCAGGCCGCCCTCGCCGTCGGCGAACAGGAACTCCGCCGCGCGCTCGACCACGGCTTCCAGCCCTCCGAACTGAAGGAAGCCGTCGCCAACCAGCTCAACGGTCTCGACCAGGCCGCGAAGGGCGCGATCACGCGTCACTCGGACGCCCTCGCCACTCAGATCGCGCAGGGCATCCTCGACCGCCGGGTCTTCCTCACGCCCGCCGACAATCAGGCGCTGCTCAAGCCCGCGCTCGAAAAAATCACAGTCGCCGATTGCGTCGCCGCACTCCGCGCGGCCTATGCCACCAAGGGCCGCTACGTGCTCGTCGCCGGGAACGCAAAAATTCCTGGCGATGCTGCCGCCGTGCTCACCGCCGCCTACGATGCCGCGCACGCCGTCCCCGTCGCCGCCCCGGCCACCGAGACGGCGGCGGTCTGGGGTTACGCCAGTTTCGGCGAACCCGGCAAAGTCACCAAACGCGAACACGTCGACGATCTCGATCTCACCCTCGTCACGTTCGCGAACGGTGTCCGCCTCAATCTTAAGAAAACCGATTTCGAGGCCAACCGCATCCGCCTCAGTGCGCGCGTTGGCACCGGCTCGATCACCCAGCCACCCGCGCTGCGCGGCCTCACCCAGCTCGCCAGCGGCACCTTTGTCGCCGGAGGCCTCGGTAAACACAGCGTCGATGATCTCCGCCGCATCCTGGCCGGGAAAAACGCCAGCGTCTCCTTCGGGGCCTCCACCGATGCTTTTGTCCTCTCCGGCGGCACCACCAAGGACGACTTGCTCCTCGCCCTCCAGCTCCTCGCGGCTCGCCTCACCGATCCCGGCTATCGCCCCGAGGCGCTCCGGCAGTCGCAGAAGGGCTTCGAGCAGGCTTACCTCAGCTTCGAACACACGTTCGACGGACCGCTCGCCATGGACATCGCGAATCTCCTCGCCAGCGGCGACCCGCGCTTCGGCCTGCCCACCAAGGACGTCATGATGGCGCGCAACCTCGATGAAACCCGCGCGTGGCTCACGCCGGAACTCACGCACGGGGCCATCGAGCTCGCCCTCGTCGGTGATCTCGACCTCGACGCCACCATCGACGCCGTCGCCCAGACGCTGGGCGCACTGCCAGCCCGCGGCCCAAGGCCCGAGCTCGCCGCGCTCCGTCAGGTGAAATTCCCCGCGCAGCCGTTTGCGAAGGACTACCGCATTGAGACGGAGATTCCCCGCGGCCTCATCCGCGTTTACTGGCCCACGACCGACGGCATCGCCGCCCCCCGGGCCCGGCGGCTCAATCTGCTCGGCAACATCATCAACGACCGCCTGCGCGTGAAGATTCGCGAGGAGACCGCCGCCGCCTACAGCCCGTTTGCCGGCAGCTTCAGCAGCGACACCTTTCCCGGCTACGGTTATTTTCTCTCCCACGTCGAGGTTGATCCGCCCACCGCCGCCAAGGTCACGGAGCTCATCGTCACCATCGGCGACGACCTCGCGAAAAGCGGCGTGTCGCCCGACGAACTCACCCGCGCCCGCGAGCCCATCATGACACAGTTGAAACAGTCGCTGCGGGACAACGGCTATTGGCTCAGCTCCGTCCTCGCCCGCGCGCAGGAAAGACCGGAGACGCTCGATTGGTGCCGCAACCGGCTCGCCGACATGGAGTCGATCACCTCCGCCGAACTTTCCGTGCTCGCGAAAAATTATCTCGGCCGCGAACGCGTCTCGCACATCACCGTGCTCCCCACGCCCGGCGCGACGCCGCCCGCAGCTCCGAAGTAATATCTCCGGCTGTTGTGTATTAGACTTTTGTCATCGCGAGGTGCGCGAAGCGCGCCGTGGCGATCCAGCTGGATGGCTTCGTCGCTTCGCTCCTCGCCATGACAGTCCAAATATTAACAGACGTTGGTATAACGTCAGACAGCTTCGCCGTCGTCACCGTCATGTCGCCCTGAGCGTGAGCTCAGGGCGGCTGGGAGTTCGCGCCGCCACCCTCGAACCGCAAATTAAACAGCGGCAGCAGGCACAGCAGCCCGGCCACCGTCAGCCCCAGCACCGCGTAACCCGCGGCGTCATGCACCGCGCCCTCGATCGCATGCGGCCCGTAATGGTAGGCCCACCCCGTGAGAAACAGGCTGCGCGCCAGATTCGTCAGGAACGCGAAGCCCATCGCCGCGACCACCAGCACAATTTTTTTCCACAGTTGCTCCAAAAACACTGCCGCCAAAAACGATCCGGCGAACAGGCACCCCGTCAGCGAGCGGATGCCGGAGCAGGCGTCCTCCACGCCCACGCTCCCGGAGGGCAGCACGAGCACGTTGCCCTGTTGCTCAATCGGCAGACCCAGCAGATCAAACACGAACGCCACCACCGTCACCACTTTGCGCAGCAGCGCGAGGTTCACCTGGCTCTCGACCGCCGACACCATCGGCGCCGACACGAGCCACACCAAGACCGGAAACAGAAACAGCCCCGTCAGCTGGACGCGGGCATCGTTGAACAGGCCGCCACCAGCGGTTGACGGCGACTCCGGCGCGTTGAGCAAAAGCAACGGCAGTAATATCCCGATCGCGCCGAGCGTGATCGCCAGCGTGCCCGGCTGCGATGTGCCCGCACCGGCGCGATAGAATGCCCCCAGCAAAAACATCAGCACCCCGAAGGCGAGCGAGCCTCCGCCGGCGAAGCGCAACAGCCACTTCTGCCAACCCGCCGCCCGCGGGCTGCCAACTGAGTGGGTCCCGAAAACTGAGCCAGGTGGAATGTTAGTCCGCAGCGTTGTTTGATGTGATGACTGCGGTGGTGGTTGGCAAGCCCAAGCGGAGGGACGGACCGGCTTGGCGGTCCGGCCCGGAGCTTGGGCTTGGTAAAGATTTTCC
>SIBG01000056.1 GCA_009695305.1 Opitutus sp.
GTGGAATGTGACCTCGGAGATATTATGCTCCTTGCACACTTCCACGATGCTCTTGCCGCCATCGGCTTCCCGCAAAATGCGGATCTTTTGTTCTGTCGTGGGTCTTTTTCCTTTCATGGTCTGGGCTCCTTCTAGGGCCGCAGACTAACCTTACAAGTGGCCCGGATTTCGGGGGATCACCGCAAGGTCGGCGGCCGAAGCATCATGGGATCCTGGCCAACCCAGGCTGATCCGACGCGGAAAATGCCACGCGGGTCCCGACCACCGTGGGTCAACGTCCTGCTTCCCGACCCGGAGAGCCGCCACCTCTACGCCGGCGTCAAGCAGACTTTGGGCGGCCAAGCGCAGCTCTGGCGCTTCGACGGCGCCATCTGGGAATGGATCGGGGGCAAGGGAGGACCGGGAGATTGGAACGGCCCCGACTTCAGCCACGCCTATACCCTCGCCTGGCATCGGGGAAATCTGTGCGTTGGACTCCAAGGGCACCTGCCTCCCGGGGTAAATGTCCAGGATTCACGGAACAAGGACGGGACTCCGGATGCACAGTACAATAAGGGAGAAATATATAGCTTCGACGGAAGGCGCTGGAGAAAACTGGCGGGAATTGAGGATTTTCCTCCTTTCACCCATTGGATATACAAGCTCGTTTCGTATGAGGGCCAACTCTACGCCTCGATTGTCCGGCACGGAGCCCAAACGCGACGCGGCATCGAAGCCCTCGCTGCCGTTGAGTAGGTATGCGGGCACCTACCGCGACGGGTGGTATGGCGATGTCGACCTCGCGCTTGCGGGTGACGCGTTGGTGATGCGTTTCACCAAGACGGCACTGCTCGTCGGCGAGCTGGAACACTGGCAGCACGACACGTTCATCGTGAAATGGCGTGACCGCTCGCTCAACGCGGATGCGTTTGTGACGTTTGCACTCACGCCGGATGGCGGGATCGACGGCGTGAAGATGGAGGCGGTTTCACCCCTGACGGATTTCAGTTGCGATTTCCACGATTTGAAACTGAAGCCAGTCGCGAAATAGCGCGGGCGCTCGCGGCTCCACCCGCTAAGCCTTGCGAGGTGCGGACTACGCTTCGGCCGCCTCGACGGTGAGAGCTCAGATGTCGTCGTCGAATTGAGCGCGCCCGGTAAAAGCCACGATCTCATTGACGAGGCCTTCAAGCAGGGCGGCACCGGGGACGCCGCGACGTTGTGCAAGGTAGGCGCGGAGGCGGGCCTCGCCAAACTGATTGGCGGTGGCATCACTGGCTTCGAAGAGGCCGTCGGTGTAGCCGAGGAACACATCGCCGGGGGCAAAGACGCGATCGTGGCTCGTGTAGTCGAAATCCTCGATCAAGCCGGTCGCGGGTTCGGGGTCGGCGAGCGAGAGTTGGTCGACGGTGCTGGTGGCAGCGCGCAGGACGGGCGGAGGGGGATGGCCGGCATTGCCGAACGAAAGCGTGTGTGCAGCAGTATCGATTAAACCCCTCCCGGATCCGATCCCCCTGAAAATCCGGCTTCCGTTGCGCCGCTGAGTGCATGGTTCCCGAACAGCAAGCCCCAAGCCGCGCCCGAATTTTGCTGTTCCAAGATCCAACTAATTTGGAGCGCTGTCGTCGCGATCCGCGATGTAAGTGCCGCGAACCGACGTGCCATTCTCCCGCCGCACGCTGATCGCGACCGTCCGCCTCACAGCTTCGCCGCCGCGAGCGCCTCGTAGTGCAGCCGTGCGACTTGCCACATGTAGGCCGGACCGTTTTCCGCCGTCTGGCCCCAACGATTCGCGACGGCCGCATGCAGCAACTCGAGCGCCCGCGCCCGGTGCCCCAGCAATTCCTCGTGCAGGCCAGCGTAGTAGTGGGCGAAAAACATCACGCGGGGATTATCCGTCAGTTTGCGCGCGGTGAGATCGGCGAAGAATTCCTTCGTGGTGCGCTGGCCGGCGAACAGCTCGTAGAGCGTGGGAAACGGCTCCCGGTCGAACCGCGGGTAAACCAGCATCACCCGTTGTGCGGCAGGGCGGCCCAGCGCTTTGAAGTCGCCCAAGAATTTCCAGAGACCATTCTCACGGTCCCCGCCGTCGTAGGCGTGATATTTTTCGAACTGGCGCGCGGACTGCGTAAATTGGCCCGCGAAATAATACGCAATCCCCAGCCGCCAGTGCGGCGCATCCTGGGCGGGATCGAGCGCGATCATTTTCTCAAAGTCCGCCACCGCGGCGGTGAATTGCCCGAGGAAAAGCCGTCGGTCACCGCGCCGCGAAAGGAGCGCCACGTCCCGCGGTGCCTCCGCGATGGCCTGATCCAGCGCCGCGATTTGTTTCCGAAATTCGGCCACCATGCTCTCGCGATCAGGTGCCGCCATCGGCGGCTCCGCCGCCAAGAGGGCGGGCACCGCGGTAAGGAAAAGCAGCGTGGTGAGCCGGAGCATGCGACCAATGTGGCGGATCGAGCCATGCTCGCCAGTCGCAAAAATCAGTCCGGCCTTGTGCTGCCGGACCTTTGGCGCTTTTTCGCGGGCACAATGAACGTCTGCCTCATGGTTAGTGGTCTGGGCGACTCGCAGCGCGCGCGCCTCCAAACCGCGCTGCGAGGTCACGCCGTGACATTTGCCGCACAATTTTCCGAAGCGGAGAAATGCGCCACCCTCGCTACGGCCGAAGTGATCTTCGGCAACGTCCCCGCCGCGTGGCTCAGCCCCGCGGCCAACCTGCGCTGGGTGCAGCTCGATTCCGCGGGCGTCGACGCCTACTTGAATCTCAACGCTACGCCCCGCGCGACGCCCGTGCTGTTGACCAATCTCAGCGGTTTCTACGACCGGGCCGTCGCCGAGGCGGCCCTCGCCGGAATCCTCGCGCTCCATCGCCAGCTCCCGCGGCTCCTGGCGGCGCAAGCCGCGACCCGGTGGATCAAAACGGAAGTTGAAGCCGCGATCCGGACCATCGATGGCAGCGCCGTCGTCATCCTCGGGGCGGGCGCGATCGCCCGCCGGCTGGAGCGGCTGCTCACGGCGTTCGATGCGCGGGTCCGTTGTTTCTCCCGCACCGCGCGACCCGGCACGCTACCGACGCGCGCGGCGCTGGACGCGGCGTTGCCGGAGACCGACCTCCTGATCAACACGCTGCCGCACACGCCCGAGACGATGGGTTTTCTAGATCGCGCGCGGCTGGCCCGGCTCAAACCGGACGCCGTCGTCGTCAACCTCGGCCGCGGTTCGACGCTCGACGAAGTTGCGCTCGTGGAATTGCTCGACGCCGGCCAGCTCGGCGGGGCGGTTTTGGATGTGACGGCGATTGAGCCGCTGCCTCCGGCCAGTCCGCTGTGGCGTCATCCGAAGGTCGTGCTCACGCAGCACACCGGAGGACGTTTTCCCGGTGAGATCGACCGGAAGGTGGACGTGTTTCTGAAAAACTTCGCGCGCTTCGAACGCGGTGAACCGTTGCAGCACCAAGTGGCGGTGGCGCGCGGCTATTGAATGGCGCGTGGGCGGCGGGCGGGCGCCAGGCGGGAGGGCCCCATGCCGTGGTGATTCTTTCGAGGCCCAAGCCGTGGCTGCACCCGCGCCGACGAGTTTTTGGGCTGGCCCCGTTTGGCCGGAGCCCGCCATGGTGCGTCGTAAGAAAGACCCCTCCCACCGAAAATTCCGTTTCCGCTCAGCCCGCCCCAAACCTGCGGCTGGGCCTTGACGGGAAGAATCGGTGCGGTTCCCCCGGTAGAGTCTTGCCCCACCATGAACCATTCTTGCCTCTCTTTTTTTTGGCGACTCGCCTGGGCGGGCCGCCAGTCGTTGGCGGCCGCCGGCCTCGTGCTGCTGCTGGGGGTCGCGCCGGCGCAGATCGCGCCGGCGGGGCGCCCGGCGAACGGCCCGGCGGCGGCGAAGAAAATTCCGACGGCGTCCGACGTCGTCGCGCTCAGCGTTTTCGAAGTGAAGGAGGACTCCGACACGAGCTACGGGGCGTTGAACTCCAACGCGATCACCCGCTTCAACACCGAGCTCGCCCGCCTGCCGATCTCGGCGGATATTTTCACCGAGTCGTTCATGAACGACGTTGGGGCGCGCACCATCGAGGACCTGGTGATGACCTACGTGGCCGGCGCGGGTTTCGATTCCGAGAACAACACCACGGTGGGCAACGCGCAGCCCGGTGACCGCAACGCCGGCTCCAATATCAAGCTGCGCGGGCTCTCCACGCCAACACTGCAGCGCGACAGCTTCATGCCTGGCGGCGGGGTCGGCACCGGGGTGAGCAGCACGTTCGATGTCGAACGGGTCGAGGTGATCAACGGCCCGCAGTCGCTCCTCTACGGCAACGGCGGCGCTGGCGGCGTGATCAACACCATCTCGAAGCAGGCGCGGTTCAACCGCCGCGCTTTCGGCGCCCTCACGCTGCGGGCCGACGAATACGGCAACGGTCTCGCGCAGCTCGACTATGGCGTGGGCCACCGGTCCCTCGCGGTCCGCTTCGCCGCCACCCATGAGCGCGTCGGCGGGCGCCGCGACGACATCTACGGAGAGCTCGACGCCGCGTATGCGCAGTTCGCGTTCCAGCTCGGCCGCACCGTGCTGCGACTCAGCGCGGAACACGCGAACTTCAACCGGCTGATCTCCGGCGCGGCGCTCACCTACACGGGGCGCAATGCCACGGACGACGTCCGCAGCGGGCAGTTTGTCAGCTATCTTTTCGCGACCAACCAACTCGAGCGCGCAGCCAACGGCGGCGCGAGCGGCGGCGGGTTCATCGGCCGCGGCAAGATCAACTGGCAGACGATGAACTCCTACGAAGGCAATCTGAAGTATGAGAAGACCGCCGGCTACTTTGGCCTCCTGAGCGCCGAAACGCGGTGGAACGACTGGCTTTCCAGTGAAATCGCCCTCGGCTACCGGGACTCGCGCCGCACCCTGCGCGCCACCGCTGGCATCACGCTGCTCGCCCCGAACAACGCCACCAACCCCACGGGAGACTGGGCGATGATCCAAGCCACGGCGCTCGGCGATCGCACGACCGATGGGCCCACCCGCAGCAAGTCGATCCGCGCCGCCTTCTTCGCCAACAACCAGTTCTTCGGGGATCGGGTGAAAAGCCAGACCATCGTCGGCGCGGATTTTCTGCGGCAGGACGAGGCCGCGATTGACTACTATTTTTATCAGACGGACCCCGCCGGAAAAATTATCGTGAACCCGGCGACCGCCTCCAATCTTGAGTGGGGTCGCACCGTGCTCGGCACGCCCACCCGCCTCGTCTGGGCCGTCGGCGACGGCCCGAAAAAATATCCGTTCTGGCGGCCCTTCACCACCCACATGACCTACAACGGCGTCACCTGGGCCAAGGAGCTGGCCAACTTTTCCGACAAATCCCTGATCACGCCGAACAATCCGCTCGGGCTCCGGCTCGGCGGACGGCAGTTCCTGATCCGCCACACGATCAACCAAGGCGTGTTTGGGGCCAACACGCTGTCGGTGTTGAACGGTCGTTTGGAAATCCTCAGCGGCTTTCGCGCCGCTCCCGTTTATCGCATTCAGCTGAACCAGGGGGTCGCGATTCCGATCAATGGGGACAACCAGGCGACCGCGCTCATCAAGCAGACGGCGCTGAGTTTCAGCGGCGGCGCCAACTTCGGCATAAATTCGTGGCTCCGCGCCTACGGCAATATTTCCGATTCCTACAACCCCCCGGCCGCCCAGGCCAACGATCCCTATGGCGTCGGCCCCAAGGTCGCCCACGGCCTCGGCAAGGAAATCGGTCTCAAGTTCACCAAGGCCGACGGCACCCTCTCGGGCACGCTCGCCTACTATCAGACCAACTCGAAAAACGAGCAGTATGCGGTCACCAGCACGCTCCAGCTCGCGATCAATCCGACCGGGCTCAACGGCCAGCACAACGCCTCCAGCGTGTGGATCAACGTCGATCGCAAGAGCGAGGGGTTCCAGCTCGCGGTGACCGCCGCGCCGACGCAGCACTGGCGGGTGCGCCTCGCGGCCTCCGCGACCTCCGGCACGATTGGCACGAGCAAGAGTTACCTGCAGCTCTACAACGACCAGTTCTACGCGAACGCCAGTGGGCAGGTGACCTACCAGAACGGCACGCCGGTTTATGTGGCGCCGGTGTTCAATCGCAACACGCCGACCGTGTCCGCGACCACCCCCGGGGCGATTCCGCTCACCGTTGCGCTGATGAACGATCGCACGAGTCCCTACTACGCCAGCCCCGCGGCGATCACCGGTTTGATCTCCGGCGGCTCAAACGTCGCCTTGGTCCTGCGCACCGCCGATCCCGTGGCGGGTCCGATTCTCACCGGGGTCACCGGTCTGCCCATCTCGGCCCAGCAGATCAATCAAGGCTTCCAGCCACCGGGTAACATCGCCGTCGCGGTCGCCGGGGAGGACACCGTGGGTTATCCGCGATCCAGCTTCAACCTGACGCCGATGTATACGTTCGATGCGGGACGCCTGAAGGGTTTCCGGCTTGGTGGCACCGTGCTGCGTTCGTGGCAGAACCGGGCGTATTATTTTTTCCCCGCTGGCGTCGCGCCGGGGGCGGTGCGCCTCGTCTATCACCGGCCGGACCTGATCCAGTGCAACCTGATCGCCGGCTATGACTGGCGCGTTGGCCGGTTTCCGGTTTCGACGCAGCTCAACGTCACCAACTTGTTCAACCGTTATAATGTCCTCGTGATGCCCAATCCGACGACGGGCTTCATCGGCCCGCTCATCGCCACAATCGACAACCAGCCGCGGGCCTACCTGCTGGCGAATACGATTCGCTTCTGAGCCCCAGCTTCGGCCGAAAACTGGTTCGCTGGCCGCGGCACTGCAGGCGACGAACCTCTGCTGATCGGGCGAGCCGATCATCTTCCGCGCCCGATCGCCCACGCGAACCGGTCGGCCCGCCGGCGTAGGCTCAACCGCGGGGGAACAGGCCGGCCGGTCGCGGGGGTTTCAAAACCCGCGCTGCGCGCGCGATGATTGAATCCCCCCGGAGGTGGTGGCCACGATCCGCCAACAAAATCCTTCCGCTGAAACGCCCGTTCCCTTCTGCTGTGCGCGGCGGTGAGCCGCCGGAATTTTCCCCCGACCATGAACCCCACTCGCCGCACTTTTCTCCAGCACGCCTCCCTGCTCGCCGCCGCCCTGCCGCTGGCCAACCTGCCGCTCACGGCGGCGGACGGCGCCACCCCGGCCCCGCTCGTCAAGCCGCCAGCCCACGGAGTGCTGCGCGAAGTGCTGTTCAGCCCGGGCAACATCACGGAGCGGAAGAACTGCTACGATCGTTTTGAACCGCTGAAAAAGTCGGCGCAGAATCCCGTCATGACCGCGCAAATGCCCTGGGAGCAAGGCGGCCTCTGCTGGGGCAGCGTCCTCCGTTCACCGGTGGACCGAAAATTCAAATTTTTCTACAGCACGGATTTTCCCGGCATCCAGGAGGGCGCGGCGCTGCGCGACGATTCGAGGCAGGGGAAAAATCACTGCGTCGTCTGCTACGCGGAATCCGACGACGGCCTCGTCTGGCGCCGGCCGGCGCTCAACCGGTATTTTCAGGAGCAGTTTCCCGGCAACAATATCATCCTCACGTGGGCGTCTTACTACAATGACTCGCCCTCGGTGATCGAGGATTTGCACGAGCGCGATCCGCAGCGCCGCTACAAGCTGATGATGTTCCACCTCGACCCCAAAAACCGCGACCTCAATGGCGGCTGCCTGTTCGTGTCGCCCGATGGGTTGCAGTGGACATTCACTGGCACGGTGCTGCCGTCGCAAGATGCCTCGTCGCTCTGGCAGGACCGGCGCACGGGCCGTTACCACGCGTTTCTGAAAGACCGCCAGGGTGACAACCGGAGCCGGATGGTGGTGCACAGCGACGACTTCACGACGTGGAGCGAGCCGCAGTGGATATTCACGCCCGACCACGGCGATCACGCCGGCACGAATTTCTACAACCAGTCCGCGTTCACGCTCGGCGGGCGCACGCTGGGGTTTCTCAATCTCTACGACCTCACCACGCAGACGACGTGGGTCGAACTGATCGAGAGCGGTGACAATCTCAACTGGCGGCGCATGCCGTCCCGGCCGCATCTGCTGGCCGCCGGCGCGCCGGGCAGCTACGACAGCGGCGGCGCCTACGTCGGGCTGGCGGAGCCGATTCTCGTCGGCGACGAATATCGCTACTATTACTATGCCTCCGCTGACCGGCACGATGCGGCGGACACCGGCGGCAACCCCGCGCAGCGCCCTGCGCTGGCATTCGCCACGTTTCGGAAAAACCGTCTCGTCGGCCAGCAGACGGAACACGACGGGGCGTTTGCGACCCTGCCCTTGGTCTGCCCCGGCGGCCGGCTCTTCCTCAACTTCGTTTGCACCGGCGAGGTCACCGTCGCGATCAAGCGCCCTGGCTACGGCGGCGAGTATGAGGGCTTCGCCGCGGCGGACTGCGTGCCCGTCACCGGCGACAGCCTGCGCCGCGAAATCATCTGGAAATCGGCGACCAAGCTCGATGCGCTGAAGGGAAAATACATCCGCCTAAAAATCTCCGGCCGAAACGTCGTCGCCTACAGCGCCGCCTTCGAAGCGTGACCCAAGTCGTGGTGCACTGGCCACGGCGAGTAAACATCACTGGAGCATGCTCCGGGATATCGAAACCAGATTGTCGGAGTGGATTTCCCGATCAGCTGGGATTGGAGCAGGCCACGAACGGTTAATTCAATATCCGACAGGCCGCGCGACGCGCACCTTTCCAATCCATAAACACCGGGCCGTCGCCGGCGCTCGTCCCTGTCTGATCCCGCATCAGAGTTTCCATCCCGCCTGAGGGGTTTTGAAACACCGCGGGTCGCACGCTGCAGGCCCGGTTCGCACGACTGGCAACCGCGGCGGTTGGGCGGCGGAGAATCCCGCTTCAATCAGTTGCCTCGGGCCCCAACCATCGCCACCAGTGGAAGGCTTATGACCCTGATTCTTCGCTTGCTTCTGTGCTTTAGCCCGGTCGTCGGCGCCACCGCCGCAGAGCCGTTGCGCGTGATGTCGTTCAACGTCCGCAATTCCGACGCCCGCGATGGCGAGAATGCTTGGCCCAAGCGCACCGATCTTTTTTTCGAGACCATCACGCGCTTCGCCCCGGACCTCATCGGATTTCAGGAAGTGCTCGCCGTCCAACACGACGCGATCACCACCCGGATGTCCGACTACGGTTTCAGCGGCGTCGCCCGGGACGACGGCCAGCGCAAGGGCGAGTGGTCGTGCATCGGCTACCGCAAAGCACGGTTCACCGCGGTCGCTGCGGGAAATTTCTGGCTCTCAGAAACGCCCGACGTGATCGGTAGCAAGTCGTGGGATGCCGCGCTCACGCGCATCTGCAGCTGGGTGCGGCTGCGCGAGACGGCCACGGGAAAAGAGTTCGTCTACGCCAACACTCACTTCGACCACCGGGGCGTCATCGCCCGCCAGGAAGCGAGCCGCGTGATTTCCACACGGCTCCCGCAAATCGCGGCCAATCTGCCCGCGCTTCTCACCGGCGACCTCAACATCAACGAGGATAATCCCGCCTACGCCGTCCTCGTGAAGCCCACGACTCCGGGCGCGATCCGCTGGACCGACTCCTTCCGCGAAGTGCACCCGACCCGCGGGCCGGAGGAAGCCAGCTTCAATGGTTTCAAAGGCACCACGAAGGGCTCGCGGATCGATTTTATTTTTCACACTGCCGATTTCGTCGCCACGGAGAGTGCGATTGATCGCACCTCCCGCGAGGGGCGCTACCCTTCCGATCACTATCCCGTCACCGCCGTGCTGCGGTGGAAATAGCCCGACCGGCGCCCGGGCGCAGCGACTTCCCCGCGGCGGGGACCACGGAACCCCGGCCTTACAGCCCGCGCGCGTGCAGATTCATAAAAGTTCCACCGCCTGACGTCGCGACGAGGCCGAGGGCCCCGCGCCCCGGCGCGCCGGCGGCGAGGGCGAGTTCGGTCGCGGGTTGCGCGTCGCGCTGCACGCGGATTTTTTCTCCGCGCACCGTGAGAGTGAAGCGGCTGAATTTTCCGCCGTCGGCGCCGGAGAGTTCGATCGTCGTGCCCCGGAAGGTGAGCCAGGCGCTCGCGGCCTTCGCTCCAGCCGCCGCCTTCGGCGGCTGGAAATCGACAATGAACTCCGCTTCGCCGAACTCGGCCTCCGTCCACAATTGCCCGGCCGCATCCGTCGCTGCGGCCTCGCCGGCGGGGAGTGATTTCAATGCGAGCTTTTCACCCACGACCGACCAACGTGAGGCGGTCGCGGCACTCGGGCGCCAGCCGCGCAGGTCGACGGAGTTGAAAATCGCCCGCCAACCGGGGTCGAGCGGGGCGGTGTTACTCGCATCGGCGCCGGTCGCCGGAAGTTCCTTAACGCGAAGATTCCTAAACTCCACGGGCGCGCCCTCGGATTCGAGGGCGAGGTAGCCCTTGCGGTAGTTGGCGTTGTCCCCGCCGCTGATTTCTTTCCCATTGACGTGGAGGCGAAGCGACCCGTGGTTCGCGACGACGCGGTAGTGGTTCCATTCAGGCGACGGCTTGCTGCGATCTTCGGTCGGGAAACTCCGTTTCCCGTTCGTCTTCCCGACATAGTTCATGGTCGCGCCGTGAATCGCAAAGACATCGCCGTGCGTCGTGAACCAATCGGCCTTCTTGCCGTTCTTCTTCTCGAAATCCTCGGCGTAGCCGTGGTCGAGGATCTGCACCTCGATGCCGCGCAGAAACGGCACGCCCGGCGCGTTGATCGGCGAGCCCCACGCGAAGAAACCGGAATTGCCACTGCGCTGAAGATGCCGCCACTCCAACTCGACGATGAAGTTCTCGTATTGCCGAACCGTGCGCAGTCCGCCCACGGGCTTGCCGGTGCAGTAGATTTTTCCGTCGCGCACGCTCCACGTTTCCGGCGCGCAGTTGATATTGGTCCAGCCGGAGAGATCACGGCCGTTGAACATTGGCACGAAGCCCTCGGCGTCAGGCGGCGGTGTTTCCGCTGCAAACGCGCAGGAGCGAAAGACGAGCAAGACGGCGAGCACCAGGGTGAGGAGGGTTTTCATGGTTGGGAAGATTCTTCGAAGGTCCACGCGACTTTTCCAGCCTGCAGCGAGGCGACGGCGAAACGCCCGCGCAGGATGCGACCGCCGACTTCGACCGGGAGGGAGAGCGAGCCGCCCGCCGGGTCCGACATCACCGTGTCGGTGCCATGCGCCGTCTCGACGACGAGCACACCGGGCGACCGCTGCGACACGCGGCGCACAAACGGCTTCCCGCCGGCGTAGCCTTCGAACACGGACGCGAAAGTCTTCAGGCCCTCGCCCTCCGTGCGGCGCACAAAGTAGGGCAGCGTCGCGCCGAGGTCGGAATTTCTCCAATCGCGCTGGCCCCAGCCATCGGCGATCCACGCCCGCTCACCGGGCTGGCTCACGCTCCACGCCACGCACGTCAGATCCGGGCCGGCTGGCCAGATGGCGCGCCACACGTCGGCACCCTCGACGGCCCGCACGTGGGAAAAGTCGTAAAGTTTCGTCGCGGAAGGAGCCTCCGTCGTAGTCCGGTCGAGCACGTCGGCCGTCGCCGTCGCCGCATGATAAACGAAATCCTTTTTGCTCCCGCCCTGCACGCGGAAGAAATCGACGACGTAGCTCCGGCCAGCGCCATGATCGATGATCGCCGAGGTGCGACGATAGACGCTCACGCCGGCGTAGGCCTGCGACGACGCCTCCATCACCTTGACGTGCTCGGAGGTGCGGAAAAACGCCACGTCGCCGCCCCGCTCCTTGGTGCGCTGGTCCTTTTCGTCGATGACGACGGTGTTGTGTGCGACCGTGCGCGAGGCCTGATGCTTGAGCGGATGGTCCCATAAGTAGCCGAGATCGGAGAGGAGCTCGTGCCCGTTTTTCCAATAGGAGAGATTGAGACTGTCGTAGTGATGATGGTTGTTCCAGCGGCTCGCGCTGAGGAGCAAGAGACTCTCACGGCCGTCGTCGCCGGTCCGCAGGTGGCCGATCCGCAGCTCGGGCGAGCACCAATCCGGCAGCAAAATCCTTGGCGCGATTTTGGCCTCGAGCCCGGGTTCGCGATAATAGAGCGCGAGCGGCGCGTAGCCTTGCGCGAGGTCGGCGCCGCAGTTCTCCTTGAGCACCGCGAGGTATTCCGGACGCTCGGGATAATTCGCGACCATCAGCTCGACGAAATTATTGCCGAGCTTCGAGTCGCGGTAGGAGTCGGCATACGACGGAAAAATCAGATCGCCCTGCTGGCCCTTGAAGCAATTTTCCCACACGCGCTCATACGCGGTGCCATGATAAAGGTCGACCGCCACGCGCAGCTTGCCGTCGGGCGCGCGAAAGCCCGTGGGCTCGGTGTAGCCCCGCAGCGCCTGCGGCATGTCCCAGATGTTGCCGAGCGTCATCAACGCATAGGCGGGCGACTCCGAGGTCGTGCCGTCGGGCAAAAACCACTCGTCGATCGTCTGTTGAAATCCATCCCACCCAAAGCGCACGAGCCCCGGATGCCCGACACACAGTCCGACCAGCGCCGCCGCGGTGCGGTTGCCGACGGACTTGTTGTTGATCTGCTTGTCGCTCACGAGGAGCACCGTGCCCTCGAGCAAGAGATCACGCTCGATCAGGCGGCGCTCGGCGTCGGTGTAGAGCGGCGTGCCGTCGGCGCCCTTCGCGTTACAGGTAAAATCGTAGGCCTCCGTCACCTGTCGCACAAACCACGACTCCTGCCCGCCGCCCGTCGCGCGTCCCGCTGTCCAGTAGCCCGTGTGTAATTTGTGGTTGGGGCGATTCGGCGGCGGACAAACCTCCGGCTCGGGTAGCTGGTTGATAAACTGCGACGCGACGCGCGGGTCCATGTCCGCGTATTCGCCGTAACCGCTGTGCACGAGCCAGCGCGGATAACACGCGGTGAAGCGCAGCAAGATCGCCCGCACCCCGCGCGCGGCTTCGAGGTTTCCCGTCAGCAGATGCGCCTCCGCCAGCGTGCGCGCGACGCCGGCCATGTGGCCGACTTGGTGGGCGCGGATATTCGCCGAGAAACTCGGCCGTCCGGTTTTATAGCTGAACACCACGAACGGTTCGCCTCCGTAATACGTGAGGGTCTGCGGCGGGCCCCACTTGGTCTGGAGCGCGATGCTTTCGGGATACTGCTCATGAGGGAAAACGGTGCGGCACACCCGGCAGGAAATCTGATCGGGCGCAGTCTCTCGCCAACTCCACTGCCCGTGCGGATGGACCGGCTTGCCTCGATCGCGACACGCGGGACACGGCGTGAACTTCGTGTCACCCGGAGTGGTTTCCGGGATCATCGTCCGCAAATACCCGGAAGTGAGTTTGCCCACATTGGCCCGCGCGCTGCGCTCGAGACTCGCGAGATAATTTTTCGCCCACGCATAGCGCGCCAGATTTTCCCGCGCTCGCCCGACATCGGACGGCTTAAACGCTCCGCTCGGGTGCACGACGCCGTCGCGGAATTTCTCGGCGTCGCTCCAGTCGAACAACGGTTCCGGCACGGCGGCCGCCGCGCCTGCCACGGCCCCCGCGCAGGTCAGCAGGAGGGATCGCAGCGGGGTGGAGATGCGCATGATGCCGGAGATGATCACCGAGACTGGCGGCGGCGCCCGACAGTTGCACGTGCAAAGGCCGCGGCGCCCGGACGGCCCGGGGCAATCTCTCGCGTGACACCGCGCCGTTTAATCGCTAGCAACCCATCTCATGTCCCATCCGATGAAATTCCCCTCCGGTCTCTTTCTCTCGTTCGCGGCGTCCGGCCTCGCGCTTCACGCTGCGGATTTTCAGATCAACCAGGCCACCGAGTTCGCCCGCTGTGTGCCCACCGCGGCGAAAGTGGCGAAACTCGCCGGCGACCTCGGTTTCATCGAGGGACCGGTGTGGATCAAAGCCGGCGCGTTGCTGGTTTTTAGCGACATCCCGAATGACGAGTTGAAGCAGTGGTCGGCCACCGGTGGGGTGAAAACTTTCCGCCAGCCGAGCCAGAACGCCAACGGGAACACGCTCGACCGCGAGGGCCGGCTGGTGACGTGCGAGCACAGTGGCCGACGCGTGGCCATCCAGGACCAAGCCGGCGCCGTGAAGACGATCGTCGATTCCTTCGCCGGGAAAAAATTCAACTCGCCCAACGACGTCGTGGTGAAATCCGACGGCACCCTTTATTTTACCGACCCCGACTACGGCCTGAAAACCAACCCCACCACCAAGCAAAAGGAGGGTCGCGAACAAGCCGGCAACTTTGTCTACCGCCACGAGCCCAAGACCGGCCAGACCACGGCACTCGTCCGCGATTTCGTGCAACCCAACGGCCTCGCGTTTTCGCCGGACGAAAAAATCCTCTACATCGCCGACTCCGGCGCGCCCAAACACATCCGGCGCTTCGACGTCGCCGCCGACGGCTCGCTGACCGGTGGGCAGGTGTTCTGCACCATCGACGTCGGCGGGCCCGACGGCATCCGCGTCGATCAAGCCGGTCGCGTGTGGTCGAGCGCCGGCGACGGCGTGCAGATATTTTCGCCCGCCGGCAGTCTGATCGGAAAGATTCTCGTGCCCGAGTCTCCGGCCAACCTCTGTTTTGGTGGCGACGACGGCCAGACCCTCTTTATCACCGCGCGAAAATCACTTTACGCCATCAAGGTCGCGGTCTCGGGCGCGGGGCGGTAGTTAGTTTCGAGCAAACTTTTTTGGCGTGACACCAGCGTTGGCCACCGGGCCGATTCCCCTGCCGGGGTCGCGCCGGACGGAGAGTGGAACCACGCTCGTTGCTGATTTTTCTGTGGTGTCGATCTTTTCGAACCACCAGCGTCCGACCGGTCCCTTCCGCGCATTCAACCCCACCAGAACATGACCTCCGACCCGATCAGACCCGCTGCACCCCGGATCACCCGCCGCCGTTTCCTCGCCACCGCCGCGGTCGCGCTGGCCATGCCGCGCGTGCTCACGGCGCAGAAATCCGCTCAGCAACTTGTCATTGGCACGGGCGCGCACCGCTACGAAGTGCAGCACCACTGGCCCCAGTTGCCCGACAAATACTCCTGGCAGACCACGCACAACGTCGCCGTCGACCGGGAGGGTCTGCTCTACGTCATCCATGAAGGCCGGGAAAATCTGCCGGATCATCCGGCCATTTTCGTCTTCGACGAGCGGGGAAAATTCGTCCGCGCGTTTGGCTCCCAGTTTCAAGGCGGCGGCCACGGACTGGAAGTCCGCTCCGAGGGCCGCGAGCAGTTCCTCTACGTCACGGGCTACCAGCAGTTGAAGAACTTTGCCAAGCTGACCCTCACAGGTGAACGCGTGTGGGAAAAACGCGCGCCGATGGCGGCGCAGCTTTATCCCGCGGGCGAGGACACGCAGCCGGCGAAGCGATGGGGGCGCGATGCCTTCATGCCGACCAATTTTGCCTTTCTGCCCGACGGGGGATTTTTCCTGGCGGACGGCTACGGCTCCTACCGCATCCATCGCTACGACCGGCACGGCCAATGGGTCTCGATGTTTGGCACGCCCGGCAAAGGCCCGGGCGAGTTCAACCTCCCGCACGGCCTGGCGATCGACGACCGTCCGGGCCGCGCTCCATCGGTGGTGGTCGCCGATCGCGCCAACGGGCGGCTCCAATGGTTCACGTTTGAGGGCCAGCACCTCAAGACTCTCGAGGGCTTCATTCTGCCCGCGAACATCGACGTCCGCCAAGGCGTCCTGCTGGTGCCCGATCTCAGCGCCCGCCTCACGCTGCTCGACCAAAACAACCAGGTCATCACTCAACTCGGCGAAGACCCCGCCTGGCGCGAGCAAGTGACCAAGGACAAGAATGCCCTGCGCAGCGACAAAACCGGCGCCGGCTGGGTGGCCGGAAAATTCCTTCACCCGCACGACGCCTGCTTCGATGCCACCGGCAACATCTTCGTCGCCGAATGGGTCCACACCGGCCGCATCACGAAACTACGGAAGGTGAGTTGAGGTGGCGCCGCCGTTTACTGGGCGGAGAAGCGAAACTCCGTCGTGGAGCGGAACGTTTCGCCGGGGCGCAGGATCGTCGAAGGAAAATTCGCGTGGTTCACCGAGTCGGGGAAATGCTGCGTTTCGAGGCAAAAGAAACCACGGGCATTCAGCACCGGTTGGTCACCGAGCGGGCTCGTATAAAGCTGCACGCCGGGTTCGGTCGTCCACGTTTCCATGATCCGACCCGAGCGCGGCTCGACGATGCGCGCGGCGAAGAGCAGCGAGCCGTCGCCCGCCGGGCGGTTGAGCACGAAGTTATGGTCGTAACGGCGATTGGCCGGCAGTTGCCCGGCGCGGGCTCCGAGGCGCGCCGGCGGCGTAAAATCCAACGGCATCGCTTCCACACGCTTGATCTCACCCGTGGGAATCAGCGCCGCATCGACGACCGTGTAGGTGTCGGCATTGATGGTGAGTTCGTGGTCGAGCACATCGCCCCCGCCGGCAAGGTTGAAGTAGGCGTGGTTAGTGAGGTTGACCGGCGTGGGCCGGTCCGTCGTCGCAGTGTAATCCAGGCGCAACGTGTCCTGGTCGGTCAGCGTGTAGCGGACCGTGGCCGTGAGTCGGCCGGGAAATCCCTCCTCTCCATCGGCGCTTACGTAGGTCAGCGTCACCGCCGCAACCCCAGGTGGCGTGGCGGGCGCAGCGGACCAGAGGACGCGGCTAAAATTTTTCGTGCCGCCATGGATGTGGTGGGGCGGGTTATTCGGCGTCACGGACACTTCGCGGCCGTCGAGCGTGAAGCGGGCATGGGCGATGCGGTTGGCCACGCGGCCGAAGACCGCGCCGGCCTGAGGGAATCCCTTCGCGAACCCTGCCTCCGCCGGAGTGATTTCGTTGACGACACTGCCAAGTTTTCCGTCGCGGTCCCTCACACGCAGATCGGCGAGGATCGCGCCATAGGTGATGACTTTCGCCACGGCACCGTGGCGATTGGTGAGCGTGAAGAGTTCGACCTCGGCGCCCTCGGGGGTGCGACCCACGACCGAACGCGCGACGGCCGCGACCGGAGCCACCGGGGCGGAGTCATCGATGGGCACCAGGCGCGCGAGCCGGTCGGGGGCGTTCAACGCAAGGTAGAGCAGGCCGTCGGGGCCGGTGACGACTTCGCGCACGCGGCCCAGTTCCCTGAAGAGCACTTCCTGGTGAGTGACGCGGTCGCCGTCCGTCTCCAGGCGGCGGAGTTGCTGGCCGCCGAGCGCGGCGATGAAGAGGCTGTTTTTCCAACGGGGAAAACGATGGCCGGTGTAAAACTCGATGCCCGACGGCGCGATGGCTGGAGTCCACGAAGCCAGCGGTGAATCCAGGCCCGCGCGCGACGCCTCGAACTTGCGCTTGGAATCGGTCCCGCTCGAAACGATGGGCCAGCCGTAGTTGTGACCGGCGTCGATCACGTTGACCTCGTCGCCGCCCGTCGGCCCGTGCTCGGTCGACCAGAAACGCCCGGTGGTCGGATGAAACTGCAGCCCCTGCGGATGCCGGTGGCCGTAGCTCCAGATCGAGCCGAGCGCGCCGGGACGGCTGGCGAAGGGGTTATCCGGCGGGATCCGTCCGTCGTCGAACACGCGGTGAATCTTGCCGAGCGGGCTCGCGAGATCCTGCGCCTCGTCCGGTCGGCCGCGATCTCCGATCGTGAAAAACAGGTGGCCCGCGCCATCGAACAGGAAACGGCACCCGTAGTGGGACGTGTCGCGCGGAGTGTAATGTTTTTGATCGGTCCGGAAAATCGTCTCCTGATCGACCCAACGATGGTCCCTGATCCGACCCCGGATCACGACGGTCATCGAGGTGTCCGGCTCGCGGCCGGTCTCGACATAGGCGAGGTAAACCCAGTTGTTTTTCGCGTAGGCTGGATGCAGGGCGACGTCGAGCAGGCCCCCGTCCTGTTTCACGTAAATCTCGGGCAGGCCGGCGATCGGTGTCGGGTCGAGCTTCCCCCGGGCGACGAGGCGGAGCCGGCCGATCCGCTCGGTGACGAGCAGGTTGCCATCCGGCAGAAACGCGATGCCCCAGGGCGTATCGAGCCCGTCGACAAAGGTCTCGAAGCGAAACGCGTGGTGCTCACTCGAGACGGCGAGCTGCGCCGGCGGCGTGGGGATCTGGATGCGGCCCGCGAGGAACTCATTGCGCTGCCGCTGCACGTGCGCGACGAGGTGATTGATTTCCTCCTCGGAGAGCACGCCGCGAAACGCCGGCATGCCGGTCTCCGGCCAACCATCGGTGATGCTGCGCCGGATGTCCGCGTCCCGGCCGCCGTGGTTCCAAAAAAAGTCGAGAAGGTTGGGCGCCGGGATGCCGGTGAGGTTGGTGCCGTGGCAATTCACGCAGACGTCCGCGATGATTTTTCCGGGAGCGCGCGGCGCCGGAGCCGCGGCGGCCAGCACCGAGGATCCAGCGGAGCCCGCCACCATGGCGGCGAGAGTAACCGCGCAAGCGCGGCGCAATAGGTGAAGCATGGGGAAGGAGAGGAGCATTACTGGAATTTTTCTGGAAAATACGAGCGGTAAGACACCCGGCCCCAAGCCAGCCGCTCCGCGGGGCGCGGGCTGTTCAGCCTCCTCGCATAACTCCGGCGCAGACATCCGCCTAAAAATCCTCCACGCTCGCGCCCGGTTTCCACCCCCTCCCTGCCATGACCTTCTCGGACTACCGCTCCCACCGTGACCTGCCCGCCGTCGCCGGCATCACCACCATCGCCGACGCTGCGCGCCTCGGCTTCTCCGTCGCCGCCTGCGTCGCGCGCCTCAAGCGCCACCACTGGGCCTTTCGCCGCCTGCATGAGATCTTCATCAAACGACTGACGGCCGAGCCCATCTACGAGCTGAAGATGATCTTTTCACTGCACGCGCATTACTGTGCGGAGCACGCCGCGGCGTGGCGCAACCGCGTCGGCGAAATGCGTGAGCCGCCGCTCGGACTCGACGCCGTGCCCGATGCCGCGCTCGACACGTTCTTCGACGAAATTCTCGCCGCGCCTGGCCCAGAGGCGTTGCTTGTCGGGCTCTACGAGCACGCGGTGCCCGCGCTGCGCGCCGCGCTGATCCTCCACCAACACGACACCAACCGCCTCGTCGACCACCCCACGTTTCGTCTCTGCCGTTTTGCGCTGATCGAACTCGAAGAGATGGCCGACGTCGGCGCGCAATGTGTCGCCCGCCTCGTCGCGCCGGAGCAACGCACCCAGCTCACCGCCTGGCGCGCGCTCCTCGGCCGGTTGCTCGCGCGCGCCGGCTCGCTCGACGGCGCCGTTCCCGCCACCGAGGCCGCGCCGGCGACCGCGCCCGAGCGCCATTTCGCCGTCGCGCCTCCGCGCTACGATGCCGTGCCGCGGCGCGACGAACGTTTCCCCGATCCTTACAACATGGGCGTGCACGCCGAGGTGTTTCTCTATGACGCGCAGATGCCCGCCGCGCCGAAGACGCTCATGATGTATTACAAGCGCCTCCGTGAAATTGACGTGCCCGAGATGATGGCCTCGATCATCGCCGAGACGCCGGGCAAGCCGTGGGCCTACACGGCGGAGATGACGCGCCAGCTCTGGGACGAGGCGCGGCACGCGATCATGGGTGAGGTCGCGTTCGTGCGCGCGGGCATCGACTGGCCGCGCTTCGTGCGGGTGAATTTCACCTGGTCGCTCGCGCTCAACACCCAGCTCACGCCGCTCGAGCGCCACGCCGTGCTCTACTATATCGAACAAGGCCTCATGCCGAAGACCGGCAAACGCTTCGAGTGGGAAACCGGCGTCGCGTCGGGCGACGCGTTTGCCGCGATGATTCAGGACTACGACTGGGCCGACGAGGTGCTCCACGCACGCATCGGCCGCAACTGGTTCGTCAACGCGATCGGCGACGCGAAAAAAGCCGTCGACTACGGCGACGCCTGCTGGTCGCGCGTGCTCATCGATTGGAAAAACAACCGCGCCCAGGGCCTCACCGCCCATGAAAACTGGTGGCCCGCACTCTACCGCGAGTGGTGCCGCGTGCAGGGCCGTGAGCCCGAGCCGCGCGTGCTCGCCTACGCGACGACCTACGAGACCGCCCGCGCGGATTTACAGGAAGTCGGCGCGTCCGGGTGAGCCCACGCGCTTCACCGTCCGGCCCTGAGCGTGTCCCTCACTTATCCTCCGCGTCCGCCATCGTCGCCCACTCGGGATACGGCACGCGGCTGCCCTTCATCGCGCGCCAGAGGATACGGTTCAACTGATCCTCCGGCGCCTGATCCACTGCGCGGAAATTCATCCGCGCCGAGGCCACCGCGTCACGCCGTAGCGCCGCGTCTGCTACTTTCGCCGGCTCCGGATTCATCTGATCAAGCGGCACCCGATTCGGCACCGCGCGGAACGGCGTGAAATCCGCCTCATCACGGAAGCAGTCGAACATCGGCGTCGCGCTCGCGTCGAACTGGTTCATCGGCGGCAGCCCGAGGATCTGCTCCAGCGTGCGGAGGAGGCTCGTGGTGTTATATTGCGTGCTGACGACCGCCCCGCGCTTCGCCCACGGGCTGATGCAATACGCCGTCGTGCGGTAGCCGCTCACATGATCCCACCCGGCCTGCGGATCGTCCTCGATGGCCAGGATCGCCATTTCCTTCCAGAAGCGCGAACGGCTCAACCCCTCGACGATCCGGCCGAACGCGAGATCGTTGTCCGCCACGCACGCGGCGGGGGTCGGCGCGCCGGCTTTCGTGCCGCTCGTGTGATCGTTGGGCAGGCAGATCAACGTCAGCGCGGGAAACTCGCCGCGGGCCTCAAACTCCCGCAACTCTCGCAGGAAAAAGTCGGCGCGCGCTTGATCGGGCACGTTCATTTCCCAACCAACATAGCCCGTCGGTGAAAATGAGCGCAGGCTCTCGACCATCGGATAGCTGGCGAACACCGCCGCCTGACTCGCACCTTGCCACGTGCGGTAACACGTCAGAAAATCCGGCGTGCCCCGGCGGCCGTCGCGCCAGCGCACCGCGGGGGCCATGAACTCGCCATAGTTGCGCAGGGTGACGCCGTGTTTCACCGCGTTATCCCAGATGAAACCCGCGGGCGAATAGGCCAGCGCATCGTCTTCATCCACGCCCATGCCGTCCGGGTAGCTGCGCGGAAATCCCGCGAAACTCTTTTCCATGTAGTCGGTGGCAAACGCCGTCGTGCTCCACTGGTGCCCGTCGGCGCTGAGAATGCCCGCACAGTAAGTGTTATCGAGCAGCACGAATTCCCGCACGAGCTTGTGCTGGTTGGGCGTGATGTCTTCGCCAAAAATACAGAGCGCCGGATCGCCGTTGCCCTCCTTGATCGCGCCGAACACCTGATCGTAGGTGCGATTCTCTTTGATGACGTAGACGACGTGCTTGATCCGGCTCGGCTCGCCGCTGCGCTCCGGCAGCGCGCGCGCCGGCTGGCCGGGACGCGCCGGCAGCCGCGCTTGCGCGATGGCTTCACGGCGGAGATTGCGCTGCACGGTCTCCGACAGTTTTGGTAAGTCGACGGCCGCCGGCACCGGCACGAGGGAGAGCGAACCCGCGTATTGCTTGGAATTGAACCCCTCCGCGCCACCGCGGGACGAAGGTTTTTTCATTTCGGGCAGGCCCTTGAGGTTCGCCACGCAGAGCGTTTTCCGCGCGGCATCGAACGCGAGCGCCGCCGGAAACCAGCCGACCGGCAGCAACCCCTCGAGCTTCGATTCGCGATCCGCCGGATCGAAGCGCACAACCGCGATGGCGTTCTGCGTGCCGTTGGCCACATAGAGCCGGCGGCCGGATGGCTCGAAGGCCAGCGCGTTCGGCGACGCGCCAAACAGCTCACTCGGCTTCGCTTTCACCCAGATCGTTTCGACCACCGCCTCCGTCCCGGTGTCGATCACACTCAGGTTATCGGCCGCGGCGT
This sequence comes from Opitutus sp., assembly GCA_009695305.1. GTDB lineage: Bacteria > Verrucomicrobiota > Verrucomicrobiia > Opitutales > Opitutaceae > SIBG01. Next base: position 21,861 of record SIBG01000056.1, read on the forward strand.
TGGCGCAGACGACGTAACGTCCATTCGGCGACACCGCGAGCGCACTCGCGTGCCGGCCGGTCAAAATTTCCTTGGGGCCCACGCCGCCGCCAGCCGTCAGCGGCACCACGCTGACGGAGCCTTCGTTGGCGATGTGGGTGTCCGGGGCCACGCGCACGACCGTGCCGCGGCCCGCCGGCCCGGTGAGATCGCCCGCACGCGGCCGACGCCCGCCCCAGTTGCTCACATAGGCTTGGCCGCCGACCAACACGACCTCGTAGGGCGCCACGCCCACTTCGAACGTGCGCAACACGCGGCCGGTCGCCGCGTCGAGTTCGAGCAGCTGGTTCGAAAGATTTCCGCAGACGTAGAGCCGCGCGCCGTCCACCGAAAGCGCGAGCCCGCTCGGAATCTCCTCCTTGCGCCGTAGCGCGTTGGCCGGTGGCAGCGCCAAACTGTGCGAGGGCCGCACCGTGCCATCGTCGGTGACGGCGAACACCTTGATGCTGCCATTGACGTCGCTCAAAAAAATTTGCCGCCCGTCGCGCGAGAAAATCAGGCCCGAGTAGCTGAGCTGCCCTTTCTTTTCGGGCTCGAGAATGTTCGGTGAGACGACACCCGGCGACGGTTCCGCCGGCGGCTCGCTGGGCAACTCCACTCTCTGCCGGATGCTGCCGGTGGCCGGATCGACCACCACGAGTTCGCTCGCCTTGCCGGAGGCGATGAGCAGCCGTCCGTCCGGCGAAAGCGCCAGCCCCTGCGGCCGCAGTCCCGGCAACTCCACCACGCGCCCGACAGGCGTGAGCACTTGATTGACGGGGGTGACGGCGCGACCCACCGCCGCGCGGCCCACGCGCTCCGCCGTCGCGCCAAAGTCCGGTCGCGCGGCTGGGCTCAAACAACCGGCGAGCCAGCCGCCAAAACAGCCCGCCGCCACCAAGCCAACACCCATCACCAGAGATCTGCCGAAAATTGCCACGCGCTACTTCAGCCGGCGTCGCGCCCCGAGGGCAAGCCTGGGTCACGCCGGTGCCCCGGCGCCACGCGCAACGAAACCGCCTGGGCGGCGCTGGGGGCGCGAGGACCGGTGCCGTTCAACCTCCAACGCGGTGCTCCCGGGCGTAGGCATACGCTTTCAGGGCCCAGAATTGCAGATCAACTTTCGGCCAGTCGTGGCGAAAAAGAATAAAGGACCCCCAGTCATCACCCGCGGCGGAATAGGCCGCCGCGCCGGTCGTCAGCGCCCGACTTTTCATGCGAGCCTCCAGTCGAAACGCGATCGTCTCCAGGCCCATCGCGAACCCGAAGATGAGGTCGTTCGTGGACACGACGACATATCGACACTGCGCCCAATCCGGACAGAAGATCTGAACATCACCCAGTGGCTTCACGGCGGCGATCAGCTCGGTGGCCAGATCCGAATGCGCCGACGCTGTTTCAAGGTGGGCCAGCACCCGGCTATTACGACCGCTGCGCCAAGCGTCAGGAATTTCTAGGGCCATGGTGACCCCCTTCACGCCATCTTCGCCAACCGCCCCGCCACATCCGCGCGCAGTTTTTCGATGTGCGCGAGCGTGAAGTCACGGACACTCAGCGTTGCATCAGCCATCAGTGGCGTGAGGTCCAGCGCGAACGAAATCGCGTCGGTCTTGTCGGTCGCATGCGACGCGAAGAAGGTCGCGTTCGAGAGGCGGCGGCCCAGGGCGGCGAGGTCGTAGCGTTTGCCCCCGGCGATCTGCGACTCGAAGACGGCGACGAGTTTTCCCGCGAGGTCTGGCAGCGGACTCGCGTCCATCGCGACCTTCTCGTGGTCGGCGAGCCAATCGAGATTGCGCCAGCCTTCGACGCCGAGCACCCGCGCTGGGCGGCGGTCTCGTGGGAGGGCGCGCAGCGCCTCGATGCACCGGAGGAAACACGCGACGTGCGTGTCGTGTTTGTCGGCGGGCTGGTGGAGATAGACCACCTTGGGTGTGCAGCCATCAAAGAGGGCGGCGAGGTCGGCGGCGACGGCGGCGTGGCCGGGCTGCTTCACGTCGGCGCTCGGATGCGCGAGCTGGAGTTGCAGATTATACTTTCCGATTTCGGCCGCGCGCCGTTGTTCGCCGCGGCGGATGAGCTGCATCTCGGCATCCGTCACGCTGGCGTATTTTCCTGAACGGGCCGAGCCGGCGCCGTTCGTCATGACGACGCCCGTGAAAAACTTGTCGGTGCGACCGTAGCACTCGGCGACGGCCGGGTAGGCGTTGATCTCGATGTCATCCTGGTGCGCAATCACGCAGAGGTGCGTGGTGCGCGCGAGCGCGGCCTCCGGCGTAAGACCGGCGGAGATTTCCGGGAGGAAAATATCGGAGTCGGGACGGGACAGTTTCATGAGATGAACTTAACCACGGATGGACACGGATAAACACAGATAAAAACCGCCGGCCATCCCATTCATCAGGAAGTTCGATCCGTGTTCATCCGTGTTCCTCCGTGGTTTGATCTACTGGGAGTCTTCCACGATCCGCCGCATTGCGCCGGTGTTCTCTTCGATGCTCTTCACGAGGGCGAACTGCGTGCGGGCGCGGTCGAGATTGTGGCCCGGACGATGGATGCGGAAATAGACGTCGCCCTGCAAATGATCGGTGAGAAATCGTAGCCCCGTCTCGAACGCGAGGACCTTGCCCGCGAAACCGAGGTGCGCGCGCTCGGTGGCGTTCAGCACGGCACCGGCGGATTCAAGATAGCCTTCCACCAAGGCGCGAAAATACGGGAGCACGACGTGCATCTGCGACGGGTCGGGGCTGTCCTCGGCGGCGGAACTGGCCGCCGTCCGCACCATGTCGCCGAAATCGTAGAGCGAGAGGCCGGGCATGACCGTGTCGAGGTCGATGACGGCGGCACAGCGGCCGGTCACATCATCAAGCATGACGTTATTAATCTTGGTGTCGTTGTGCGTGACGCGCTCGGTGAGTTCGCCGCGGGCGAGGAGGTCGAGGAGCACGTCGGTGTCGGCCTCGCGCGCATAGGCGAAATCGATCTCGGCGCGCACACCGGCGGCACGACTCATGGTGTCTTCATTCACTGCCCGCCGCAGCGTCTCGAAGCGATTGCGGGTATGGTGGAAATTTGGAATGGTGTCGTTCAGGCGCCCACCCGGCAGGTCGACGAGCAACGCCTGATACTCGCCAAATGCCCGCGCCGCCTCCCGCGCCTGCGCCTCGGTCGTCACCCGCTCCACGGTGATCGCCCGCTCGACGTAGTCATAGATCCGCCACCAGTCGCCCGCCGCATCCCGGTGGACGAAACTGCCGTCGCGCGCCGGGACGAGCGCGAGCGCCCGCGGCTGTTTCGCGCTCACATGCTGGGTCACCCGCTGCACGTTGGCCATGAGGGCGGGCACGTTTTTGAAAATTCGGTGATTGATTTTCTGCAGCACATAGCGCGTCGGCGCCCCGGCGGCGTCACACTCCAGGATGTAGGTCGCGTTGATGTGCCCATTGCCATGCGGCTGGGCGGACCTGAGCCGGCCGCGCAGCGAAAACTCCGCCGCCACCGGGCTGAGTTCAGCCAGCCAGTTTTTCTCCAATCCGGTAAGTGTGCTCATGCCCAGAGTTTCTCCGGATAACGCCCGGTGCGCACGAGGTCCGCGAGGGCGGCCTGCACGCGCGGCTTGTCCTCGCGAAACGTGATGCCGAACCATGCGCTGTCCGTCGGCAACACGCGCACCATCGTCTCGCCCCGTGCGATCAGCATCGAAACGGAACCGGGGAGGTAGAATTCCGACTTCGGCTCCGCGCCACGCGCCGCGAGAAACTCACGGAACTGCGCGTCGAGCCCCGGAAAAATCGCCGGGGTGAAGCCCCAGCAATTCATCGAGACGAGGGCCTCGCCGGCGAATTTCTTACCCGGACCCACTTCCGCGGGCGTGATGCCGTGCGTCTCGGTGATGCTCGCGAGGCGGCCGGCGGCGTCAGCGGCACAGATCCCGCGGGAGACGGCGCCGTGTTCGGAGAGGGTGTTGGCGAGGCGGAAGCCCACGAGGGCGAATTCCGATTGCGTAGCGGGAGCGGCGGGCGGCGGAGCCTTGTGCCCCGACATCGGATCGTAGCCACGCGTAATCGCCGCGACAGGTGCGGCCTTGAGAAACGCGGCGAGGCGGTTGAACGAGTCGACGCCGTAAAAATCGTCGGCGTTGATCACCGCGAAATTTTCTTTTACCGCGTCGCGCGCGCACCACACGGCGTGGCCGGTGCCCCAGGGTTTTTCGCGGCCTACCGGTGGCGTGTGACCGGCCGGGAGGGCGTCGATCGATTGGAAAACATAGTCGACCGCAATTTTTCCGGCATAGCGCGCGCCGATCTGCGTGCGGAACAACTCCTCGAAATCGCGGCGGATCACGAAGACCACCCGGCCAAATCCGGTCCGCCACGCATCGAACACCGCGTAGTCGAGCACGGTCTCGCCGGACGGGCCGACGGCATCGAGTTGTTTGAGCCCGCCATAGCGTGAGCCCATTCCAGCGGCCAGGACAAGGAGGGTGGGTGCCATCGCCCTCAGCAGATGCGAACGGCCCGCGCGGTCAACGATTGGATGGGAGGGCGCGTTGCTAACGCGCCGTCAGGACCTTCGCGCGCACTGCCGCGGCGGACTAATGCGCCAAAAGCGCACAGGGGCTTGCTCGCCGTCGGCGAGATAACCCGCCGCTGCCCTCAGACCGCCCACAACCGGCGCTGCAGCTCGATGAACTTCCCCACCAGCGCGCCTTGCTGTGCGTGCCGCCCGTTCACGAGCCGCTGGCGCGCGCCCACCCACACTTCACGAATGGCGCTGCGTTCGACGGAAAACACAATGTTCGCCAACAGCACGGCAGGCTCCGCACCCGCGATCGAGGGATCGTAGAGGTTGACCGTGAAAAAGTCCGCCGGCCGCCCAACCTCGAGCGCCCCACCCGTCGCACCGAGACTGCGCGCGCCCGCGACCGTCGCCGCGTGAAACAGCGCCACCGCCACCTCGGGCGCCAGGACGGCGCGTTGGTGCTGGCTCACGCGCAGTGCATATTCGAGCAGGCGCGCATCGCCGAGCGGATCAATTTCCACCTGCGTGTCCGTGCCGAGCGAGATCGCCACGCCGGCCGCGAGCAGTTTCTCGACCGGGGCGATGCTGTCGCCGAGATTTCGCGCAGAGGTCGGACACGCGCACACGGTCGCCTTCGCGGCCCCGAGCAGCTTCACCTCGTCGGCGGAGAGCTCGGCCGCGTGGATCGCGGTGAAGCGTTTGTCGAGCAGCCCGAGTTCGGCCAGCCGCGCCACCGGGGTGCGACCGGAAGTGGCGACGCAGGCTGCGTGGTCCGCGGCCCGCGCGGCCACCGGCAGATGCATCCGCAGGCGCTGCGCGTGGGCGTAGGCGCCGACGGCCTTGAGATAATCGGGCGGCACGGCGCCGAGACCCTGCAGCGCGACCCCCACCCAAACATCGTCGGCCGGATAATTTTTCGCCGCGAACGCCCGCAACGCCTCGGTCGTCCGCACATATTGATCCGCCGTCGGCGTGATCCCGCGCGCCCCCGCCGGGCTCGCCGCCTGCGCGCAGGCGACGTTGAACAGGGCGAGACGAATGCCCGTGTCGTGCGCCGCGCGCATCATTTCCTGCGCGGCAAAATTTGGCTCCGGCCACGGGGTCCCGTCCGGCTGGTGGTGCAGCGAGTGAAACTCGCCGACGCACGTCACGCCCGAGAGCAGCATTTCCGTGAACGCCATGCGCGCGACGACGTAAAGATCCTCGCCCGTGAGCCGGCCGGCGGCGCGTTCCAGCACGTCGCGCCACGTCGCCAGCGCATCGCGATCGGCGCGCCCGCGGATTTCGGCGCGCCCGCGCGCCGCCCGGTGAAAAGCCTGCGAGTGACCGTTGACGAGGCCCGGCAGCGCGGCCTGGCCGGCGAGCCGGTGCGCCACCGCGAGGTCCGCCGGCTCGCGGGAGAAACGGGTGATGCGCCCCACGGCATCGGCGAAAAACGCGAGGCCCGCCTCGAATTTCTCCCCGGTGTAAACGCAATCCGGCAGCCAGCCGGTCTCCACCGCCGCGGTGGCGCCGGCGGCTTTCGGGGTGGTGACGGGCAGGGGGGCCGCGCTAGATTCTCGTGGGCGCATGGATTTCTTGCTCGTGGATGACGGCGATCAAGACGGTGACAATCAGTAAAAATCCGCGGCCCGGGAAAACAAATCGACCAAATAAATCCGGGCAAGCCCCGCCGCCTGGCTTCGCGGCGATCCCACGGTCACGCCCGCCGGATCGCCCCGCCCGGCTCGCGCGGATTCGGCCGATCCTGCAACGATCCTTTCGGTGGAACGCGTTGCGCTCAACGCGCGCCACCCCCAAGCTGCGGGCATGAGTCTTGCCCCCACCCTGCCCCGCCTCCGCGTGCTCGCCACCGGCGGGACCATCGCTGGCGCCCAGACCAAAGGGACGCGCGGCTACCAGGCGGCGGCGTTTTCGGTCGAGGCGCTCATCGCCGCCGTCCCGCAGCTCGAGGTCGAACAAGTCGCCGCCCTCGGCTCGCAGGACATGGACGAGTCCACGTGGCGCAAACTCGCCGCCCGCACGCAAGCGGCGCTCGACTCCTCCGACATCGCCGCCGTCGTCATCACGCACGGAACCGACACGATGGAGGAGACGGCGTTTTTCCTGAACCTCGTCGTCCGCTCCGCCCAACCCGTCGTGCTCGTCGGCGCGATGCGTCCCGCCACCGCGATCAGCGCCGATGGGCCGATGAATCTTTACAACGCCGTCGCGGTCGCCGCCCACGCGGAGGCGCGCGGGCGCGGCGTGCTGGTGGTAGCGAACGATGAGATTCATTTCGCGCGCGAAGTCGCCAAAACCAACACGACGCAAGTCGGCACGTTCCGCGCCACCGCGCGCGGCCTCGCGGGGCTCGTGCTCGCCGGCGTGGGCGACGGCAATCTCGGCGCGGTCGCACTGGCCGCCGCGGCCGAGGCGGCGAAGAACGGCGTCGCCGTCGTGCGCAGTTCGCGCACCGGCGGCGGCGTGGTGGAGCGAAATCTTGAAATCGATGACGACCGTCACGGTTTTATCGTCGCCGACGAGTTGAACCCGCAAAAAGCGCGCGTGCTACTGATGCTCGGGCTCACGCGCACGTGCGACGTGGGCACGCTGCAGGAAATGTTTTTTACCTACTGATACCAAGATCTGGTAATATTTTGACTTTTCCGAGGTGGGGCCGGTTCTCCGAACCGGCCTGAGTTTCAGGATGCAAATCACCTTGGAGCGCAGGCCCGCTCGGAGAGCGAGCCCCACCTCAATAGTCCAAAGCAATCAAGACGATGGTCTGAAAACCCAACAAACCCGGCCAGGCCGAACGCCGGGAAGAATTCAACCGGAGCTTCGCCGCTGGAAAGCGTGGCGGCAGTCCAAGTGGATTCTTCGCTGCGCTCAGCAGGCCAAACAGGGGAAAACGAACCGAGTGAGCGGGTCCCAAAAACTGGGCCAGGTGGAATGTTAGTCCGCAGCGTTGTTTGATGTGATGACTGCGGTGGTGGTTGGCAAGCCCAAGCGGAGGGACGGACCGGCTTGGCGGTCCGGCCCGGAGCTTGGGATGGGTAAAGATTTTTCCGCGACGAAGCGTTGCGGAGCGAGATAGCCGAGCGAGCTGTGCGGCCGCTCG
>SIBG01000057.1 GCA_009695305.1 Opitutus sp.
GGCGAGCTCAGATTCCGGGACGGCGCGAAGCAGCGGCGCGATTTCGCGCCGCTTCCAGGCCATGATCTCGGTGAGCTTGTCGGACATGAAGCACCACGGAACACGCGAACCGGCGGAATTCAAAGCTAACTTTTTCCGTGTATTCCGGGTTTTCCGTGGTCAACTTCAGATCATGAGCGCGATCGAGGACTTGAAAACCACCATGGCGCGGCTGCGCTCGCGTGAGGGCGGCTGCCCGTGGGATCAGGAGCAGACGCACGCCACCCTCGTGCGCTGCCTCATCGATGAAGTCAGCGAACTGATTGAGACGATCGACCGCGGCGACTATCCGCACATGCGCGAGGAGCTGGGCGACGTGTTAATTCAGGTGGTTTTCCACGCCTGCATCGCCGAGGAGGGCGGGCATTTCAATTTCGATGACGTCGCCCGCGAGATTAACGACAAGCTCGTCCGCCGGCATCCCCACGTCTTCGGCGCCGACAAACTCCAAACTTCCGATCAAGTCCTCGCCCAGTGGGAGGTCATCAAGGCCACCGAGAAGAAAAACGGCCCCGTCCCGAACGCCGCGAAACTTTTCAAAGAGCTGCCGCCACGTTTGCCGGCGCTGATGTTCGCCGAAGCAGTGTGGAAGCAGATCGAAAAGAAACAACTGTCGACCGCTGGCGTGGCCGACGTCGCGCAGGTGCAGGCGCTCGGCCAGCACCTCACGGCGGAGTCGCTCGGACGGATGCTGTTCGAAATTACCGCGGCCGCCCGCGCCAAGGGACTCGATCCCGAGGGTGCGCTGCGGTTGCACGCGGAGAAAGTGGTGAAGCGTGTGGAGGAAAATGCCGGCGTCTGAGGTAGGGCAAGGTCGCTGACCTGCCCAGGCCACACCGCGAATAACGCAACCGATGTCGCGAACTGACCACGCTGCGGAAACTGAGGGGAGGGCGGGTCGAAGACCGGCCCTACTTGCCATCCCGCCTGCGGTGCTCGCCGAGTGGTGGACGCCGTTCGAAGATTTCCTCGCGAAGGAGCGTCGCTACTCGCGTTACACGGTTCGCAACTACCGTCAGGCCTTCGAGGATTTTTACCGCTGGCTCGCCGCTGCGGATCTTTGGACGAGAGGGCTCGATTCGCTCGACTCGCGCGAGCTGCGCGATTTCGTGATCGAAGCGCAGCGGCGTTTCGACCGCCGCACGCTGCACAACCACGCTTCGGGGCTGCGAACGTTTTTTAAATTCTGGATGCGCCGCGGTCGGTTGAGGAAAAATCCACTCGCTGGAGTGCCGCTGCCCAAGCTCGAGCAGCGGCTGCCGAAATTTCTGACAGAGGAGCAAATGAAACTGTTGCTGACGGGGCCACAGCGGTTGCTCGAAAATCAGAGCCTCGACGCGCCGTCCGCGTGGCGCGACCGGCTGGTGATGGAGCTGCTTTATGGCGCGGGGCTGCGCGTGAGTGAACTCGTCGGGCTCGACTACGGCGCGGTTGATTTTGATTCAGGTGTGGCGCGCGTGCTGGGCAAGGGGCGCAAGGAGCGGCTTTGTCCGCTCGGGCGCGTGGCGCTGGCAGTGCTGGTGAAATTCCGCGACGAGTTCGCGAAACGCACGGCACCGGCGAGTCCCGTGGTCGTAAACCCCAATGGCCGACGGATGACCGTGCGCGCGGTGCAGCTTATGCTGAAGCGCTACCTCGCGCTGGCGGGCCTGCCGCTCGACCTCACGCCGCACAAGCTCCGCCACAGCTACGCCACGCATCTGCTCAACGCTGGTGCGGATTTGCGGCTCGTGCAGGAACTCCTCGGCCACGCGCAGCTCGCGACGACGCAGGTTTACACGCACGTGAGCGTGGCGCGGCTGAAGGAAATCTACGCGAAGGCGCACCCGCGGGCGTGAGAGTCATACCAACGTCTCTTACGCTTTAGACTTTTGTCATCGCGAGGTGCGCGAAGCGCGCCGTGGCGATCCAGCCGGAGTGTGTCGTCACTGCGCTCTTCGCAATGACAGCCCAAGTATCAACCGACGGCGGTATTATTTCTTGTCGCCCAGCTTTCGAACGATGCTTCGGGCGAGCATCTCGTTGATCTCCGTGTGCCGCGGGACCGGCTGAGCCATCTTGGTCGCCGGATTCTGATACCAGTCATGCTTGCCACCATGCCGGATAAAAATCGCGCCGCCTTCTTCGAGCTTTCGAATCAAATCCCGCCGCTTCATGCCAACTGCAATTTGGCGTGACGCCGGACGTGAGGAATTACTCCCGAGGTCAGATCGGTGTGCAAGTCCATGAGATGTTCCTTCAAGTCCTCCAAACTCAAACCTTGCGTGAGATAATCGGGGAACTCATCCAAGTGCCCAAGCCACTGCTCCCCGTCCTGCCAATAGGTAAAAGCGACATCTTTCATACGACTGACGGTGGTTGAATCCGCTGCAAATGCAAGATTGCCGGCGGCGAAACTGACATGGACGTCCGCCCTACGCAGGCAAATGAGGGGAGCAAGGAGGAATGCGGTAGGTGAGTGACAATAGGGCGACGAGTGCGAAGGCCGCGGACGGAGGCCACGAAAAGGTCCGCATACACGCGGGCGGCTCGTGCCGGGCGGGCGGCGGTGGGTCGAGCGCGGCCTTTAGGCACGCTGGGAGCCGGCGTTTCCCGAACGTGAAATCGTGGCGGGTCCAGCGGTCCCTCCTTACCAGGTCAGGCGCTTGGAGGTGCCGTTGCCGGCGGCGTCCCAGAGCGTGACTTCGGCGGAGGTCGCGTTCGACACTTTCGCCAGCGCCACATCGAGAGTGAAGCGCTCCTCGCGGCCGTCGCGGATGCCATCGTCGGGCTGCTCGACGACTTCGCGCACGCCGTTGTTGAAGATGACTTCGATGCCGTCGAGCAGCGAAAGCTTGTCGCGCCCGTGGACCGTGAGAATCACGCGATCGGTGGTCCGCCTCGCGGTGGCCTCCAGGATTTCGGGCGGCGTGTGATCCACGAGGAGATTATCCGTGTCGAACGTCGCGGTCAGGCGCTCGCTCACCGGCCGAGGTGCGGACTCGGAGACGATCAGCCGTGTGAAATAATTTCCGTCGGGCAGATGGGCGGTGTCGAACTGCGCGAAGCTGTCGCGGGTGTTCGCGGCGACGTCGGTCCACGTTGAGTCGCCATCGCGGCGGACCGAAAAAATGCTCGTGAGGTTGTCGCCATCGGGATCCGTCACGGTCCAGAAAATCGACTGGGTGCCGGGGGAGGGGACGATCTGGCTGTTGAGAAAACTCGTGCGGCGTTTGGCGTCGTCGTCCTTCGGCGGCGCCGACATCACCTGGTTGATCGTGGCGATGGCGGGCGGTGGCTGCTCAACCGCAGGGATCAGGCCGTAGTTCGGCGTGAGCAGGCGGAAATCCTGCAGGAGTGGGCGGCGGTTTTGTTGGAGGAGGAAAAGTAATCCCTTGTCGACTTCGGCGGTGGCGGGCGCGCCGGCGGCCAGGCGGAGACGAAGTTTGACGCTGCGGCCGCGCAGGGCGTCGGCGCGCCAGCCGCCGTCAGCGGATTTTAGCGGTGTCCACGGGCCCCAGCCCTCGACTTCATCGCTGCCGTTGCTGACGCGCATTTCGAGCGCGAGCTGATCGTCGGTCAGGGCACGCAGGCGGTTGAACCGGAGCGCGCCGACCAACGCCGGCACGCCCAGATCGAGCCGGCGCGTCTCGGCCTCGCGGGAGCCCGTGGCATTGAAGTCCAACACGGCGAGACCAGGGATGTTGTTGCGCAGAATCAGGAATTTTCCCGGGGCACCGGCGATCGGCGCCAGGCTGGTGAGCTGCGAGGAGATGCTGCCGGCAAACGTGAGTGCGAATTTGGTTTTGAAGTCGTAGCCGAACAATTCGCCCTGTTCGCCGCCGGCCATGATAAGCAGGTCGCCGTGGCGGGCGAGGCGGTAGAAGGCGCCATTGGGGCGCGAGACGAGGACTTCGGGAAAGCCGTCGGCGGGAAACCACACGACGGAGCTGCGACCACCGAATTTTTCCGGCGGCGCCAGGGGTGGGGGCGGCTCGGGCACATCTTTGGTGGTTTTCGGCGGTGGGGTCATGCGTGATTCGCCGCTGCTGCTGGCAAACACGATGGCGGCGTAGAGGTCGCCGTTGGGCTGGGGCAGGAGGTCGGTGACCTCGGCGTCGCGATTTTCCTGGAGGATCACCGGCTCTGCCTTTGTGAGGGCCTCAGTGGCAAAAGCACCGACGGCCTTGGGGAAGACGTAGATGTTGCCCTTGGGCGAGGAGCCGGCGGCGATGCGGCCATCGGCCAACGCGACGAGCCGGCGAACGTTGCGGTCGCGAATCTCCCCAAACAGCGTGATGCCGTTGCTGGCGAGGCTTGCGGCGTCGGTAATTTTGTCGGCGTTCACGCCGGCGAACGCGAACTTGATCAGGTCAATGCGGTAGATGCGGCCAGGATTGCCGGTGGCCGCGAGCGCGGTGTGCTCGTCGACGAGCACGAGATCGAAAATGGAATCAACGGGCAGGGCGACGCGGGCGACCGTTTGCCCGTCGCGCAGCAGGTGGACGGCGCCTTTGGGTGAGGTGCCGGCGAGCACCGTGCCATCGGCGAGGCGCTTGACGGCGAAGACCAGGGGATCGTCGAGCTTGGCGAAATCGCGCGCCGCGTAGGAGGCGTTTCCGGGGGCGCAGGTGAGCTCGAGAATTCTTCCGTCGGGGCCGGTGCCGACGAGCCACTGGGCGGGGTCCGCGGTGGGTTCGAGGCACCAGAGCAGGTCAGCGGGCGCGGCGGCGGCGATTTCGGTCAAGGTGGGGCCCGTGACGAGGCGGCCGTCGGAGCGCGTGGCGAGGCCCTTGAGATTGCGGCTCGGGACGTCGCGAAAAAAATCAAGGTCGGTTTTCTTCGAAAGTGGGTCGGCGCGGAGCAGGCCAGCGACAGACACGAGGCCCGCGAAAATCAGGTGGTGGTGGGACGGGCGAAGGCAGGACATTTTCCGTTTCGGTAGTTGGGTGATTGAAATTAATCTACGACTTGCAGCGGACGGCGGAGGATGGCGGAGCTAAGCTTGCCGGGCAGGACATGGCGTTCCCAGAGCGGGAGCAGGGCGGCGCGGGTGCGGAAGCGCGTTTCGTCGGCACCGCGGGCAATGCGTTCGATCGAGCCGGGCGCCTCCGGCGTGGCGATGGCCTGGTCGCTGAACAATTCGGTCTGCTCCACGAGGGCGAGGCACAGGCCGTCCGTCGGACGATCGTCGCGCAACACGGCGAGATAGGCGGCGAAACTGCGCAACTCGGCGGCGGCGATCACGCGCGGCCGGCCGGTCAGCTCGTCGAGAGCGCGGCCCGGCGCGAGGATGACCTCGAGGCGCCGGCCGGTCCAAGCGGGGTTGATGGGGAGGTTGATCGTCTCGCGATGCGCGGCGCCCTGGAAATTCCGCCAGGCGAGCGTGACCTGCACCGTCTCGCCGCCGCGCACGGTGGTGCGCGACAGCTGAAAGAGATCGAGGATGACGGTGGGGTTTTCCTCGAGCGGCTCGACGGAAAACGCGACGCGGTCGGGAAAAGTTTTTGCGTAAGGATTCTGGAGGTTGGCGGCGAGACTCTGGACAAATTCGTTAAGCCCCTGCGTGAAACCCTGCGGGCCGGAGTAGAGCGTGAGCGTCGCGAGTTTTTCCGCGGCGGGGAAGCGGATGTCACTGGTGAGGCGGAAGCCGTTCGAAAAGCCGGCGTCGTTGGCGCCCATGATGGCCTGCGTGACACCGGCGGCCACGATGAGCGGCGTGAGTTGCGGCTGGCGCGCGACGGAGAAATGCAAGGTGCGGGGCGCGGCGTGGCGCGCGTTAACGGTGACTTCGACGTCGGTCATCGCGGGTCCGGACCCGAGCAGTCCGGAGACGGCGGAGAGGCGATCCTGCGTGATGGTTCCGATGACGACGCCGGTGTTGGCGACCTTGATCGACTGCATGGTCGAAGGGAGAATCGCGACGATTTCGGCGGCGCACATGGGCAACGCGACTTCGCCGAGCGAGAGCATGGGATGGCCAAAGGCGGTGACGTGCCGGCCATCGACGCGCGAGACGGTGCCGGTGCCGGCGAGCGTGATGTCGCCAGTCGAGAGCGCGACGGCAACGGCCGAGCCGGCGGCAAGGGGCGAAACTGACATCGGAGATTGGGAATTTGAACTGGAGCCGACACTGCCGCCGAGGGCGGTGGCGGCGAGGCCGAGGGCGGCGAAGCGAGGAGCGAAGAGATCCGCGACGGCCGGGCTGAGGCCGCTGAGGGTGAAAACGGGTTGGAGAGGCTGGTAGGGAGAATCGAGGCTGGTCGTGGCGGTGGGCGTCGTGGCCGGAAGTCCGCGGCCGACTTTCGACTGCACTTCCACGAGATCGACGGCGGGCGTGAAGCCGGCGTAGCGGACGGTCTCGAAGCGCTGGATCTGGTAGCTGAGCGCGCCGGCGAATTTGCCCTCGATGTAGAGCGGGCTGCCACTCATGCCGGCGACCGCGCCCATTTTCTGCACGCGCGGATCGGTGAGCTCGCACAGGATGAGCGATTTGCCCGGGCCGAGGGCGTTGCGGACGACGCCGGTGACCTCGACGGCAAACGGTTCGGGCTCGGTGCCACGAAAGACCGTCCAGACTTCGCCGCGCTGCCCAGCCTTGAGCTCGTCGAGCGGGACAAGGGCGGGAGCGACGGGCTGGGCGCCGAGAAGCCTAAGCGTGGAAACCGCAAAAATCGCGGCGACGAGTGCGGGATGAAGGGAGGAGCGGGTTGGCACGCAATGGGTCGGGAATTGAATTACGAAACGATGCCGAACTTTGAATCACCTGCAAGCAGGCTCCTACAATGCGCGAATGCTCTCGGCGAAGATTTCGCAGGCGCGATCGATCGCGGCGCCTTCGTGTGCGGTGCTTATGAACGCGGCCTCGTAGGCGCTGGGAGCGAGGTAGACGCCGCGCGTGAGGCACGCGTGGAAAAACCTGGCGAAGAGTTTGGCGTCGCCGGTGAGCGCGGTCGCGTAGTCGCGCACGGGCGTGGCGGTGAAGAAAATGCTGAACATCGAGCCACACTGCGGCACCTGTGCGGCGAGGCCCTTCGCGTGGCACGCGGCGAGGACGGCGTTGCGCAGCTTTTGACCGAGGGCGTCGAGGCGGGCGTAGGGATTCTGTTCTTCGAGGAGGCGGAGTGCGGCGATGCCAGCGGCCATGGCGAGCGGATTGCCGCTCAACGTGCCGGCCTGGTAGACGGGACCGAGTGGCGCGAGGTGGTCCATGACGTCGGCCCGACCGCCGAATGCGCCGACGGGCAGCCCGCCGCCGATGATCTTCCCAAGGCAGGTGAGATCCGGCGCGATTGTTTCGCGCTCCTGCACGCCACCCTTGGCGATGCGGAAGCCGGTCATCACCTCGTCGAAGATGAGGAGCGCGCCGTGTTTCGCGGTGATTTCGCGAAGGTAGGAGAGGTAGCCGGCGTCGGGCATGATGAAGCCGACGTTGCCGCAGAATGGCTCAATGATGACGCACGCGATCTCGCCGGGATTTGCGGCGAAGCCGGCTTCGAGGGCGGCGCGGTCGTTATAGGGGAGGACGACGGTCTCGCGGGCGAAGGACGCGGGCACGCCGGCGCTGTCGGGGTTGCCGTGCGTGAGCGCACCGGAACCGGCCTTGATGAGGAGGGAGTCGGAGTGGCCGTGGTAGCAACCGGAGAACTTTATGATCTTGTCGCGCTGCGTGAATCCGCGCGCGAGCCGGATGGCGGACATCGTGGCCTCGGTGCCGCTGTTGCACATGCGGACCTTTTGAATCGACGGCACGAACTTCACGATGAGCTCGGCCATCTCGACCTCGTAGGGATTCGGCGTGCCGAACGAGGTGCCGTTCTCGAGCGCGGCGGCGATGGCGGCTTTGATGTGCGGGTGGTTGTGCCCATGAATCGCCGGCCCCCACGTGCAGACGAAGTCGATCAACTCGCGGTCGTCGACGGTGACGAGGGTCGCGCCACGCGCGGCCTTCACAAAAAACGGTGCGCCGCCCACGGAGCGGAAGGCGCGGACGGGGGAGTTGACGCCGCCAGGGATGAGCTGGAGCGCGCGGGCGAAGAGGGAGTCAGAGGAGGACAACGACATTTTTTAACCACTGATGAACACTGATGGGCACTGATACGGAGGCAGGTGCTCAACGCACCCGGCGCTTCCAGTCTAGTTTTGGGAAAGCGCCAAAATTAACGAGATAGCCCACGCGGCTTCCCGTGGCTTTAAGGTAGTTGAGGAGTTGCGCTTCGTGCTCCGGCAGCAAGACTTTTACGGCCTTCAGTTCGACGATGATTTTGTCGAGCACCAGGAGATCGGCCTCATATTGCTTTCGCAGTGGCCGGCCTTTGTAGAAAATCGGCAGCTTGGGCTGGGCGACAAACGGGATTTTGCGATCGGTGAGCTCCATTTCGAGGTTCTCCTGGTAGACATCCTCAAGGTAGCCGTTGCCCATTTCATTGTAGACTTCAAAGCAAGCGCCGATGAGCGCATAGCCATCGGCGTCATGCTCTGGTGCGATTGGATCATCAGTGCTCATAAGTGTTCATCAGTGGTTCCAAAACGCAGCTCCGAGATTTCTGCGCCATGGGTAATTCCCAGAGGCAGAAGCGCAAACAAAGCGGGCGAAAAGAAAACAACAAGCGCTCCGCAAATGAAGAATAGGTAGAGGGCAACATCGTCGAAATTCTTCGCCCAGTCGAAAGCGTGGATTTGAAGAGCGAGGGAAAGTAAACCTACGATAAACATCGAGGCCCCACCTACGCGCCAATCGTATCGATCCGGTTTCTTGTAGCGCTCACCAAGCGCGACGCGAAGAAGCAATATTTGAAACCAGTCCATTTTTAGCTCACGTATTTCTGCACAATCGGAATTCTCCGCCCCACGCCAAACGCGAGCGGCGTGATCTTCAAACCGGGGGCGGCTTGTTTTCGCTTATACTCGTTGAGGTCCACTTTGCGGACGACGTCGTTGACGACGGATTCGGCGAAGCCTTGGGCGACGAGGTCGCGGCGGGATTGGCCTTCCTCGACGTAGGCTTTGAGGATCGCGTCGAGCACGTCGTAGGGCGGGAGGCTGTCCTGGTCGGTTTGGTTCGGACGGAGCTCGGCGCTGGGTGGCTTCTCAATCGTGCTGATCGGAATGATTTCCCTCTCGCGATTGATCCAGCGGGCGAGAGCGAAGACCTGCATCTTGAAAACATCGCTGATCACGGCGAGTCCGCCGCACATGTCGCCGTAGAGCGTGCAGTAGCCGACGGCCATTTCGCTCTTGTTGCCGGTGGTGAGCAGGAGGGAGCCGAATTTGTTCGAGAGCGCCATCATCAGGACGCCGCGGACGCGGGCCTGGATATTCTCCTCGGTGACATCGCGCGCGGTCTGGCTGAAGAGGTGCCAGAGAACTTTTTCGGTTTCGTTGACGACGTCCGAGATGCGGACGGTTTCGAAGTGGAGGCCGAGATTGGCGGCGAGGAGGCGGGCGTCGTCGCGCGAGTGTTGGGAGGAAATGGCGGAGGGCAGGGAAACGCCGGTGACGTTTTCCGGGCCGAACGCGGCGGCGGCGATCACGCCGACCACGGCGGAGTCGATGCCGCCGGAGAGCGCGACGAGCGCGCGCTTGAAACCGCTTTTGTGCGCGTAGTCGCGGAGGCCGAGGACGAGGGCCTCAAACATGTCGGGCAGCTCGGCCTGGGTAAAGGTGGGATGGATCGCCACGGGCGAGGCATGCGGGATAACGGGCCCCACTTCGACCACGCGGAGTTCCTCGGCGAAGGCCGCGAGGCCGGCGATGACATTGCCCTGGGCATCGGTCACGAGGGAGCGGCCGTCGAAGATGAGTTCGTCGTTGCCGCCGATGGCGTTGATGTAGGCGACGGGACAGCCGAGGGTGCGGGCGGCGTCGGTGACGAGGGCCTGGCGGAGATTTTCCTTGGCGCTGTGCCACGGGCTCGCGGAGAGGTTGACCATGAGGTCGCATCGTTGCGCGGCAAGCTGGGCGAGGGGCGTCGCGCCGCTGTAGAGGCGGCGCGTGCTGATCATCGGGTGCGTCCAGATGTCTTCGCAGATCGTGATGCCGATCCGCTGGCCGGCGTGCACGACCACGGTGGGCGAGGTGGCGGGCTCGAAGTAGCGGTCCTCGTCGAACACGTCGTAGGTCGGCAGGAGGCATTTGCGCGCGACGGCGGTGATGGCACCGCGATGGCAGAAGGCCGCGCTGTTAAAGAAGGGGCGGCCCTGGCCGGTGGGATTGATCTCGACGGTGCCAATGAGCGCGGGGACATCGCTGACCGCGGCCGCGATGATGGCCAGTGACTCGGTGACATCGGGCACGAAGTGGCGCTTGAACAGCAGGTCGCGCGGCGGGTAGCCGCAAACGGCGAGCTCGGGAAAGACGACGAGTTCCGCGCCCTGCGCCACAAGGGCCGCGTAGGCTTCGAGGATCTGACGCCGGTTGCCGGCAAGGTCACCGACGGTGGGATTTAGCTGGGCGAGGCCGAGGCGCATGTGGAAAGGAGCGGGAACGTGAACGCGTTTCCCCGGCCTGACAACTCGCAACGCCGGGCTTGCGCTGCGGGGGCGACGCAGGGTTTGCTAGCCACTCACTTCTGCCATGCTTCCTTTTATCCCTCTCCAACGACTCGCGCCGTTCATCGCCTGGTCGTCAGTCCTCGTGCTGGCAAGCGCCGCTGAAACGGCGGCCCCAAACCTGACTCTGGAGCAGGCGCTGGCGTCGGTCGACAAGGTAAACGTCTCGGTGCTCATCGGTCGCGAGAATGCCGCCCAAGCGGTTCAGGCGATCGGCCAACAGCGAGCGGGCGTGATGCCCGTGCTGGACGCGAGCGTGCAGCAGCGGCGCTCGCAGGGCGTGAGCATTGCGACGGTCGTGGTCGCATCGGGCCGGCCAGCGAGCCGGTTCGATGCATTGCTGAGCGGCAGCTATGCGATCCTCAATCCCCAGCGGCTCTCGGCGTTGAAGAGCGTGCGGACCGCCGCCGAGGTGGCCCGCGAAAACTTCAGCGCCGTCGTCCAGACGGTGCTGGCGGATGTCGCGTCGACCTATTTCACCCACCTGCGAAATCTCCGGCGGCTCGATGTCCTGGATGCCAACATCGTCCGGGCGCGCGCGCTCCTCGATCTGGCGACGAATCAACTCAAGGCCGGGGTGGCCACCCAGATCGATGTCACGCGCGCCGAGGCCCAGCTGGCGATCACCGAGCAGGCCCGCCTGCAGCAGGTGACCGCGGTTTTCCAAAGTGAGCTTTTTCTGAAGCGGTTGCTCGATCTCGATCTGGGTCGGGAGCTGACGTTGGAAAATTTTCAAGTGCGCCGCGCGAACAGCGAACTCTTCGTGTTTTCCGAGCAGCAATCGACGTTCGACAAGCGCGCCGATTATTTGGCCGCACAGCGCGCGCTGGAGCAAGTTCGCATCGATGTGCGCACCGCGAGCTTTGAGCGGCTGCCCTCGCTCTTGGTGACCGGAAACTACGGCCTGGCGTCGGCGAAGTTCGACGACAGCGGCAAGCAGGATCAATGGTCACTCGGGCTGGGGCTGAGCGTGCCGGTTTTCGATGGACTGCGCACGAGCGCGAACCGCCGGATCGCACTGTCGCGCCAACGCGTGCAGGAGACGCGGTTGCACAGTCTCGAATTGCAAATCTCCGCGGAACTCCGGCTCGCGCTGCACAGCGTGAGCTCGCGCAATGCGCAAATCGCCGTGGCGGAAAAGAGCCTGCGGCTCGCCCAGGAGGAACTCCGGCTCGCCCGGCAGCGTTACCAGCAGGGCGTGGCGGACAACCGCGAGGTGGTGGAGGCGCAAAATCGACTGGCCCTCGCGGACGACAATCTGGTGGAGGCCGTCTACCAATACAATTTGAGCCGGGTCGAGCTGGCGCGCGCCAAGGGCGAAGTGCGCACCGTGCTCGCGGAAAAGAAATGAGCACGCTGGGGACCGGTCCGGCCGGGTCGCCGCGCCTCATTCTTGCCTCGGCGTCCCCGCGCCGCCGTGAACTGCTCGCGCAGCTCGGCGTGCCGTTCGAAGTCGTGGTGGCGGAAGTGATCGAGCACGAGGAGCCGTCCACCGATCCGCGCGTCATGGTCGCCCACAATGCCGCGCTCAAGGCCGACTGGGTGGCGGCTCGCCACCCGGGCGCCATCGTGCTGGGAGCGGACACGACGGTTTTTCTGGACGGAGCGGCGCTCAACAAGCCGCGCGATGCCGCGGAAGCGCGCGCGATGCTGCGCCGCCTGAGCGGGCGGACGCATACCGTGTTCACCGGGATCGCGGTGCGGCGAATGAGCGACGCCCTGCGGTTCGACGAAGGCGTGGCGAGCGAAGTGACGTTCAAGCCGATCGACGCGGCCGTGATCGAGACCTACCTCGGACGGGTGAACACGCACGACAAAGCAGGAGGTTACGCGATTCAGGAGCAGGGCGACCTGATTGTGGCGGGGCACCACGGTTCGTATAGCAACATAATCGGGTTACCGCTCGAAACCACGAAACAACTTTTGACGAGATGCGGTCTGCTCGGCTGACTCCCAACCGTCCTTCCACCACCGCATGAGCACGACCACCGCCATTCCGCCGCCGCTGCCCGGCGATCCGCGCGGGTTCGTCGGCCGCCAGTGGGACGACCCTGAGACGCGATCGACGCTCGTCGGATTGCTCGGGGTGATCATTTTTTATCTGCTGCTCTGGCTCGTCGCGCCCTACCTGCTGCGATTCGAAAATACGGCGACGGCGATCCGAACGGCGCCGCAACGGCAGTTTAACATTGAAATGGCGCCGGATACATTCGTGAAACCCAAACCGAAGCCGGAACCGTTCAAGTTTGTGGAGACCAATCCCGACGCGCCGAACAACACACCCGACAAGACGAATAATTTCGCCGCCCAGAACCAGCAGGTCGCGCAGGAAAAACCCACGCCCGAGGGCAAGAACGACAGGCCGGCGCTCGAGGGGAAGAAAGATTTCCAGTCGACCCAGATCGTCAGTGGCCAGCTCTCGCAGCCCATCGAACAAGTAGAGGCCGTGCCGCCGCCGACGGAGGCCAAGGTGGCCGAAACCACGGTCGCGGCGCCGAAGCAGGAGCAAAATCCACTGGCCGGGTTTGAAAAAAAAGAGGGCGAAAATAAGGATGGCTTTGGCACCAACATCGCCAAAGTCACGGCCAACGCGAAACCGATCCCCGAGAAAATCGAAGGCGCGAAAAATGTGCCGCTGATCCAGGACGCCCCGGCCGTGATGGCAATCGACGCGCAGCACCCGCGGCCTCGCCCGATGGTGGTGCAGCAACAAAAGACGCGTCCGGCGATTTTCGCCGAGAATAAATTTGGCACGGCGAACATTGGCCCCACGGCCGTGGACGCGAAGTGGAGCAACTACGGCGCGTATTTGCAGCGGATGATCGATACCGTGCAAACCCAGTGGGATAAACTGCTGAATGCGAGTAAAGTTTATCCGGCGTCCGGGAGCACCGTGACGGTGAAATTCGTCATGGATTCCGCGGGCAAGATTGCGCGCATCGTCAACGTGGACAGCACGGCGAATGACGCCGCCTCGCGCGCGTGCATGAGTGCGATCACGGATCGCGCACCCTACGGAGCGTGGACCGACGACATGAAGGCCATGCTCGGCGAGCAGCAGGAAATGACGTTCACATTTTATTATCAGTGAGTGCGGGGACGGCAAGTTATTGGGCCACGTTGCCCTATGGTCGCGGGGTCACGCTGCTCAACCGCGATGCCAACGGGCTCGCAGCGTTCGCCAAGCCGGCGGGCATCCTCTCGCACCCGAACGCCGCGGGTGACGAGCCGCGCTCGCTGCTGGACGCGCCCTACGCCGTCGCCGGCGAGGTCTTTGAGTGGAAGGACGGCGACGGCGCACCGCAACGAGTGTGGTTGCTCAACCGGCTCGACTCGGCGACTTCGGGCGTGATCCTCGCGGCGGCCGATGGAGAGCTGGCGACGGCGATTCGAGCGC
Organism: Opitutus sp.; assembly: GCA_009695305.1. GTDB lineage: Bacteria > Verrucomicrobiota > Verrucomicrobiia > Opitutales > Opitutaceae > SIBG01. The sequence goes on from SIBG01000057.1 coordinate 13,966, forward strand.
AGTTCAAACGGAAGCAGGTGCGGAAGGTTTACAACGCGCTGGTGTTCGGCGCGCCGCGGCAAGCGATGGAACTCTGGCGGGATCTCCTGGCCGTGGATAAACGGGGCGGACAAATCCGTGCGGCCGTAAGCGCGGGAAATGTGCCCGCGGAGAGCCGGATGAGCGTCGTGCGGGCGGGGCGCAAGGAGCCGCGCGTCACGTTGGTGCGGCTGGAGCCGCGGACCGGCCGCAGTCATCAGTTACGCGTGCAGTGCGCCAAACGTCACCTGCCGATCATCGGCGACCAGACCTATGGGGACTTCGGTCGCAACCGGGAGTTCGCCAAACTGGCGGGCACCAAGCGGCTGTTTCTGCATTCGTTGGAGACAAGTTTTGACTACGAATGGCGCGGGCGGCCATGGACGTTTGCGGCGAAAGCACCCTTGCCGGCCGAGTTTGAGAAGTTCCTTTGACAGACGACGAAGGAATGCGCGAAATTGCGGCGCTTTACGTCTAACGGAACCCGTCATGATCCTGCCTAAATCCAACCGCCTCACCCCCGAACAGCTCGCCGAAGTCACTGCGATTGTGACGGAGTTTGGCTGTAAGATTCAGCCGATTATCGGAGCGGTGCGTTCCATCTACGCCATCGTCGGCGACGAGCGCGACGAGTTGATGATCAACCGACTTGAGGGCCTGAGCTACATCGACCGGATCGACCGGATTCAGTCGCCGTTCAAGCTGATGGACAAACGCTCCGACCTCGCGACCCACCGCATCGCGCTCGGCGGGGTGACCTTGGGCGAGGAGTTGTTTGTCATCGCGGGCGCCTGCACGATCGATCCGAAGAATCCCAATTATTTTTACGAGACGGCGCAGGCCGTGAAGGAGGCCGGCGCGCACGTGCTGCGCGGCGGCGTGTGGAAGCCGCGGACGAATCCCTACACCTTTCAGGGTGACACCAAGTCGCTCGAGATCCTGCTGGAGGCGCACCGCCGCACCGGGCTGCCTGTCGACGCCGAGGTGATGGACGAGCAGCAACTCGGCCTCGCGCTCGATGCCGGGGTCCACATGGTGCAGGTCGGCGCGCGCAATGCGCTCAACTATTCGCTGCTCCGCGCCATCGGTCGCGCGGTGGCCGAGCGGCCGACCGTCGTGCTCCTCAAACGCAGCCTGCACATGGGCGCGCTCAACGAGTTTATTTCCGCCGCGGAATACATCGCGGCTTTCGGCAACCCGAACATCATCCTGTGCCCGCGCGGGACGGCCCCCTCAATCGATGGTTATCGCAATCACCCGGACGAAAGCATCACGCCGCTTCTGAAAGAAAAAACTTGGGCGCCGGTCGTGGTCGATCCGTCGCACTCGGTCGGCAAGGCGGCGTATGTGCCGGCCTGCGCGCTTGCGGCGGTGGCGTATGGCGCCGACGGTTTGTGCATCGAAGCCCACGTGAGCCCGAATCACGGGATTGGTGACGATCCAAAGCAGGCGCTGACGCCGGGGGTGCTGTCAGAAACGATTCGGCAAGCAAAGCAGCTTTGGGCGATTCGGCGGCAGGAGAAGATCAGCTGAGGAGAGAGTTTGTTGAAAGAATGCTTGACGAGCGATCCTATGTGGCCACGATTGGCCACATGAAGAAATCAAAGCGTGTTTTGGGGCTCCGTGGGCTGCTGCCGCCAGGTGCATTGCGAGTCGAAGAACCCGCCGCCACGAGGCGTCGGATCGAGGTATCCGTGCGCGAGGCCAAGGATCAGCTCTCGTCGCTGCTGCAGCGCGCGGAAGCGGGCGAAGAGATCGTGATCACTTCGGATGGGGAGCCGAAGGCGATGCTAGTGCGACATCGGCCCATCGTGGGTGGCAAGCCGTGGCAAACGCTGGCGGCTTTCCGCGCCACACTGCCGATGACGCCGGACTCGACTCCGATGATTCGCGAGATGCGGGACAGCGGATATTGAGATGTATCTCGACACGTCGGTCTTCGTTAAGCTCTACACGCGCGAGCCCGACTCTGGGGAATGCGAGCGGCTCGTGGCGGGACACAAGATTGTCTCGTCTGAGCTGCTCTACACGGAATTGTGGTCGGCGCTGCTCACCAAGGAGCGAGCCGGTGCGCTCACCCCGGAGGCGCGCCAGCGCGTGTGGGAGATTTTCGAGGTCCACTTGCTGGACGACGTCGTCGAGCTGATCGAATTGAATGGCCATGTCGTGCGCGAAGCGGCGGAAATGATCGCCCGGGTGCATCCACACGTGCCGTTGCGCACGCTCGACGCCATCCACCTCGCGACCTTTGCGGGTCTTGACGTCGGACCGCTCTTCACGAATGACCGGCGGATGATCAAGGCGGCGCGGCTGCTGGCGATGCCGCTCGCACGCTGAAGTCCTGACTCTTAACCATGGGACTCAAAGCAGATTGAGCTGGGAGTCGTCGGGTGGTGAGACGGAAATTTTTTTCTTCGGTCTCGCCTCGGGCACTGCGGCGGGCAGTGAGACAACGGTGTCGTCGCTTTCGAGCTTCGCGAGAATGGTTTTGGCCCTTTCGATCACGGTGAGTGGCAGGCCCGCGAGGCGGGCGACCTGGATGCCGTAGCTGCGATCGGCGGCGCCGGGGATGACGCGGCGGACGAAGACGATCTCGTCGTTCCATTCTTTCACCGCGACGGAGAAATTTCGGAGGCGGGGCAGATGTTTTTCGAGCTGGGTGAGTTCTTGGTAGTGCGTCGCAAACAGCGTGCGCGGGCCGCGCTCGGGGCTCTGGTGGAGATACTCGACGACGGCCCACGCAATCGAGAGGCCGTCGTAGGTTGAGGTGCCGCGGCCGATCTCGTCGAGGATGATGAGCGAGCGGGCGGTGGCGTTGTTGAGAATGTTCGCGGTCTCGTTCATCTCGACCATGAACGTGGAGTTGCCGCGCGCGAGGTCATCGCTGGCCCCGACGCGGGAGAAAATGCGGTCGACGAGCCCGAGGCGGCACGTTTTGGCGGGAACCCAGCAGCCGACCTGGGCGAGCAACGTGATGAGCGCGACCTGCCGGATGTAAGTGGATTTGCCGGCCATGTTGGGGCCGGTAAGGAGTGCTATCTGGGCATCGTCGCAGGCGAGCAGGGTGTCGTTGGGCACGAAGGCCGCGCTGGCACCGCGCGCGGGCGAGGCCGCGGGCGAACGCAGGACTTGCTCGACGACCGGATGGCGACCCTCGGTGATTTCGAGGATATCGCTTTCGTCGAGAGTGGGGCGGCAGTAATCCCATTCGCGGGCGAGCACCGCCCAACCGGCGAGCACGTCGAGTTCGGCGAGCGCATCGGCGGTCTGCGCGAGCGCGATGGACTCGTCGAGCACGGCGGCGACGAGCGTGTTAAACAGCTCCAGTTCGCGCGCGGCGGCATTTTCCTCGGCGTGAAATATTTCTTTCTCCTTCTGCCGGAGCGCCTCGGTAACGTAACGCTCGCCACCAACGGTGGTCTGGCGGCGGATGTAGTCGGCGGGGACGAGGCGGAGATTGGCTTTGGTGACCTCGATGTAATAGCCAAAATTATTTGTGAAGCGCACCTTCAGGCTGCGAATGCCGGTGCGCTCCTGCTCGGCGCGCTCGAGGTCGGAGAGCCACGTCCGGTTGTCCTTCGTGAGCGAACGCAACCGGTCGAGTTCGGTGTCGTGGCCGGGGCGGAGGTAGTTGCCATCGGCGAGGTCGTTCGGGAGCTCGGCCGCGAGCGCGGAGGCGAGGAGTTCGCGCAGGGGGGGCAGTTCTTGGAGTTGAGCGCTGAGGACGGAAAGTTGCGTGTCCGGACCGAAGCCAGTGAGCGTGACGCGCAGCTCGGGGATTTGCGCGAGGGTGTCGCGCACGCCGCCGAGCTCGCGCGGGTTGCGCAGGCGGTTTTGCAGCCGGCCGAGGAAGCGGGGGAGATCGCGGACGCTGGCGAGGGCCTCGCGGAGCGCGGCGAGTCGCGACGGTTGCCCGAGCAGCTCGCCGACGAGCGTCTGCCGGCGGTTGATGGCCGCGAGATCGAGCGTGGGCGAGGCGAGCCAGCGTTCGAGCAGGCGCGCGCCGGCGGCGGTCGTGGTTCGGTTGATCGCGCCGAGCAGCGAGCCATCGCGACCGCCGCGAATGGAGGAAAAAATCTCGAGATTGCGGAGCGTCGCGGGGTCGAGGAGGAGCGTGCGCGTGCTGTGATATTCTTGCAGGCCGCGGAGATTCTCGGGTTTGGCGCAGAGATTTTCGGTCGTGTAATAGACCAGGGCGCCCGCGGGACCGAGCGCGCGATGGGTGTGGGCAAGACCAAAGCCCTCGAGGTTGAGCACGCCAAGTGTGTCCATGACCGTCTTCGCGCCGGTGGCGGTTTCGAAATGAAAGCCCGACAGCTCGGTGACGAGGCGGCTCGCGGCGAAGGCGTGGAGCGCGTGCGTAGCGGTCTGCTCGTGGGGCGCGGCTTGCCAGCGGGCGGGCGCGCCCTCGATGACGAGCAACTCGGCGGGATCAAGGGCGGTGAGGACGGGGAGAAGATTTTCAATGTGAACGTCGGTCGCGACTTTGAATTCACCCGTCGAGAGATCGAGCCACGAGGCGTGCAGGCCATGCGCGTCGAGCGTGACGGCGCAGAGGTAATGGTTGCGTGCGGCGTCGAGCTGGCTGGCCGCGAGCGTCGTGCCGGGTGACAGGATGCGTGTTAGCTGACGGCGCACGAGTTTGCCGGCCTGGGCGGGCTCGGCCTGATCGCAGATCGCGACCTTCTTGCCGGCGGCGAGGAGCTTGTTGACGTAATTATCAAGTGCTTGGGAGGGCAGACCGCACATCGGATGGTCCTGGCGTTTCGTCAACGTGAGGCCGAGGAGACGCGACCCGACCAGAGCGTCGTCGAAAAACATCTCGAAGAAATCGCCGAGGCGGAAGAGCAGGAGCGTGTCCCGCGGGAGCCCGCGTTTGACCTCGAAATATTGCTGCATCATCGGGGTGATTTTGGGCTCGGGGCTCATCGGCAAGGGGGCGAGGCTCACGCAAAGAGGCGGAGGCGCAAAGAAAAAAGCGGATTGGTCCGATGGTTTGGCTTGGCGGAATGGCGTCTTTGCATGAGACAAGCCGGATGCGACTTTTTCACCGCGATCTCGGCGGCAGCGGCCTCCTCCCGCTGGTGATTCTGCATGGCATGCTGGGCTCCTCGCGCAACTGGCAGACGGCTGGGCGCGATCTCGCGGAGGGCTATCACGTGCTCGCGCCGGATCTGCGCAACCACGGCGGTTCACCGCACGCTGACGGGATGACTTACCCGGAGATGCTGGCCGATGTGCTGGGCTGGCTCGACGCCCAGGGCATCGCGATGGCGACGGTGGTTGGCCACAGCATGGGTGGAAAAGTGGCGATGCTCCTCGCGTGCCGCCACCCGGAGCGCGTGCAGCGACTGGTGGTCGTCGACATGGCGCCGAAAAACTACTTTTGGCCGGCCCATCGGGTGAATTTTGCGGCGATGAACGAGCTCGATCTCCGCCGCGTGGAGTCGCGGGCCGACGCTGAACAGCGGTTCGAGGCGCGCGTGCCGCACTGGGCGATGCGGAAATTTCTCGCGACCAACCTAGAGCGCACGGACGACGGGAGCTGGAAATGGGCGATTAATTTGCCGGCGATAACGGCCGCGTTGCCCACGTTGGAGAAAAATCCACTCGAGCGCGGCGACGGCTACCCGGGGCCGACGCTGTTTGTCGCGGGCGGCCAATCGGTCTATGTCGGCCTGGATGACCACGCGACGATCCGGGGGTATTTTCCGACGGCGCGGATCGAGACCATTGCGGAAAGCGGTCATAATCCGCATTTGACCGCCCGTGAGAAATTTGTGGCGCTCGTGCGCACAGCCTGAACACTTCTCTCGTCTCGTCGGATTTAGCCCCACTTTTTCCCATGCCCCACATTGCCTCCAGCAAAACCCAACCAGTTTATGATGTGATCGTCGTCGGCTCTGGCGCCGGCGGTGGCCAGACCGCTTACACGCTCACGATGGAAGGCGCGAAAGTGCTGATGCTCGAGGCCGGGCGCAATTACGACCCCGTGAAGGAGACCCCGATGTTTCAGACCGGGGCGTCGGCGCCGTTGCGCGGGGCGAACACGCCGGACAAGCCCTTTGGTTTTCACGACGCGACGATCGATGGCGGCTGGCAGGTGCCGGGCGAGCCGTATACCAGCGCGTCGAGCGATCCGGCGCGGCAGTTTTGGTGGTGGCGCGCGCGCATGCTCGGCGGGCGCACCAACCATTGGGGCCGGATCTCGCTCCGCAACGGGCCGTATGATTTTAAACCCAAAAGCCGGGATGGGCTCGGGTTCGACTGGCCGATTTCCTACGAGGATGTCGCGCCGTATTACGACAAGGCGGAGATGCTGGTCGGGGTTTACGGTTCCAACGAAGGCCGGGAAAACACGCCAGATTCGCCCGCCGGGTGTTTGCTGCCGCCGCCCAAGATGAGGGCGGGCGAGTTGCTCGCACAGCGTCGGGCCAAGCAGCTCGGGATTCCGGTGATGTCCATTCACCGGGCGGTGCTGAGTGTGAAGCAGGACGCCGACAACCTGCCGGCGAAACTTCACCCGAAAAACCCCAAGGCGCAGCGCGTGCTGGCCCAGGCCATGCGGGAGCGGGCGGCATGTTTTTGGGCCACGGCCTGCGGCCGCGGCTGCTCGATCAAGGCAAATTATCAGTCCACGACGGTTCATCTGCCGCCGGCGCTGGCGACCGGGAACCTCGACATCGTGACGAATGCCATGGTGCGGCAGGTGCTCGTCGATGAAAACGGCAAGGCCACGGGGGTGGCCTACGTGGACCGACTGACGCGGCAGGAGTGCGTCGTGAAGGCCCGGGTGGTCGTGCTCGCCGCCAGCTCCGCTGAGTCGGTGCGCATTTTACTTAACTCGAAATCGCCGCGTTTCCCCAACGGACTCGCCAACTCCAGCGGCCTGGTGGGCAAATATATCATGGACACCGTGGGGGCGAGCCTTAACGGGCAGATTCCCGCGCTGGAAAATCTGCCGGTGCACAACGAGGACGGCGCGGGTGGAGCGCACGTTTATGTTCCCTGGTGGCTCTACCAGGAGCAGCATGCCGGCAAGCTCGGCTTTGCCCGCGGCTACCACATCGAATTCCAGTCGGGTCGCCGGATGCCTGGCATGGGTTCGACGGCGGGCATCGACGAAATCACCGGTGGCAACTACGGGAAACAATTCAAGGAGGATGCCCGCCGCTACTACGGTTCGTTCATGGGCTTTGCGGGACGCGGCGAGATGATTCCCAATGCCGATTCATTCTGCGAACTCGATCCGACCGTGAAGGACAAGTGGGGCATCCCGGTGCTGCGTTTCCATTGGAAATGGTCGGAGCATGAAACGAGACAAGCCGCCCACATGCAAAAAACCTTCGTCGAAATCATCGAGGCGATGGGCGGAAAAGCCGGGCAGCCGGACGCGACCGGCGGTCAAGCGATCGAACCGGGCGGGAAAATCATCCATGAAGTCGGCGGGACCATCATGGGTCCGAACGCAAAGCAATCCGTGACGAACCAGTGGGGCCAGACGTGGGACGTGAAAAATATTTTCGTCAACGACGGCGGCCCGTTCGTCAGCAATGCAGACAAGAACCCCACGCTCACCATCATGGCCCTCGCGTGGCGGGCCAGCGACTACTTGCTCGAGGAAATGAAAAAAGGAAATCTATGAACCACGAATCCGAGGGTGGGGCGCGACCGCTCGGCGCGCCGCGAATTACGGCGGGCCCGACCGACCAAGCGACCCGCCTAAACCGTCGCGATGCGATCAAATGGATGCTCTCCGCGACCGCGACGATCGCGATCCTCGACCGCGGCTCGTTCGCGGCCAGCGCACCGGCCGCCGCGAAGGGCTACGGCACGGACCCTGACTTGCTGAAGGACTACAAACCCGGCGACCTGTGGCCGCTTACTTTTACGGAACAGCAACGCCTCATAGCGGCGGCCCTGTGCGACGTGATTATTCCGGCCGATGCGAAGTCGCCCGCGGCATCAACCCTGCACGTGCCGGAATTCATCGATGAGTGGATCAGCGCACCGTATCCCGATCACGTCACGGACCGTGGCACGGTGCTAAACGGACTCGCGTGGCTCGACGCAGAGTCGAAGAAGCGCTTCGGCGCGGAGTTCGCCGACCTCGTGCTCAAGCAGAAGACCGCGATCTGCGACGATATTTGCTCCCAAGCGAAAGCGAAGCCGGAGTTCAAGACCGCCGCCCATTTCTTCAAAAAATACCGCGAGCTGACCGCCGGGGGATTTTATTCAACACCGGAGGGCTCCAAAGATATCGGTTACGTTGGGAACGTGCCGATCGCGACGTTCGATGGCCCGACGCCCGCGGCGTTAAAGTTTTTGGGACTGACGTAAGTCGGGCGGCAGCGCGGATGGTGGCCCCTGACTACCGCTTCGTCCACAGTCGCAACGACGAGAGGAGAAAGTCCTCCAAGGCCGCCGCTTCATTGAGATTCAGGCGGAGGAGGCCGGTGGAGTGCTCGAGTCGGTCGATGGCGGCGGTGAGCGCGCGACGCGTCGGCGCGTCGCCGGCGGTGAGTTTCGGCAAGGCGAAGGCGCGCGTGGCGTAGGCGATTTCGGAGAAGAGGCGGAGGCGGATGCCGTTGGCGATGCCGGTCTCGATGGCGGCTTCTTCTTCGTCGCTGAGTTCCTCGGGGAGTTTGGCTTTTTGCTCCTTCCAGATTTCCGTCGTGGTAAAATCCAAGACGGCGCTGAAGCGCGCGATGAGGCCGTAGAGCGTGAAAATGTGATCGGCGACGGTGCGCTTATCGGAGCTGGCACCGTCGGCGAGGCGACCGAGCCACCCGCGATAATCGTCCAGCCACGGTTGCCAGCCGTCCGCGGCGAGTGGCGCGGCGGCCGAGGGAAAGCGAAAGTGTAGCGTGCGGCTGCGGATCGTGGGCAGCAGCGCGTAGGGTCGCGTCGTAATCAGGAGGAGGGTGGTATGGGCGGGCGGCTCCTCGAGCGTCTTGAGGAACGCGTTGGACGATTCTGTGTTCATCCGGTCCGCCTCGTAGAGGATGGCGACTTTCTGGGGGGCGAGCGCCGTCGTCTTGTAGAGCTTGGGTAAAAACTCGCGCATCGTGCCGGGCTTGGGCGAGGTGGCGTCGCCGATCGGGATGATGCGCGATTTGCCCACCGGACGAAGCGCGAGGTAGTCGGGATGCTCCTTCACGGCGAAGCGGGCGCGGGCGCCGGGCGGGTTGAGCAGCCGGTCGGCGATGGCGTGGGCGACACCGACGAGCGTGCCGAGGTCGTCGCCGTGGATCAGCATGCTGTGCGACAGGCGCGAGCGCGCGATGGCCTGCTCGATGACGGCGACCGCCGGCGAACCGACGAGCGCGGGAGGCCAGGAGAGGGTGGCGGGAGACGTCATGGGAATGGCAAACGGCGCGCCCAGCGGTCGCGCCCTCCTTCACGCCAACCGTGCCGACACCTCGGCCCAGATTTTTTTCTCGATGGCGTCTTCGGTCTTGGTGCCATCGATCACAAGGAAGCGTCCGGGCAGGCCCTTCGCGAGGAGCAGGTAGCCCTCGCGGATCTTCGTGTAGAAATCCAGATTCTCTCGCTCCATGCGATCGGGCAGGTCCGAGGCGCGTTGCTTGAGCCGGGCGAGACTGACGGAGGTGGGGACGTCGATCACAATGGTAACGTCGGGCATGACGTTTCCGACGGCGAAGCGGTTGATCTGGGCCACGGGATCGGCGGCGAGATTGCGACCGATGCCTTGATAAACCGTCGAGGAGTCGAGGTAGCGGTCGCTCAGCACAATCGCGCCGCGGGTGAGCGCGGGAGCGATGACCTCGCGCACGAGCTGCGCCCGCGCGGCAGCGAAGAGGAGCAGTTCGGTCTCAGCACACATCTCGTCGCCCTTGGAATTATGGACGATGATGTTGCGGATCTGCTCGCCGATCTCGGTGCCGCCGGGTTCCCGGGTGGAGACGACCTCGCGGTGCGTCTTTTGAAAATGGGCGGCGAGCCGGGAGATCTGCGTGGACTTGCCGGAGCCTTCGGAGCCCTCAAAGGAGATGAGTTTGCCGGCGACTTTTTGCTTCAAAGGCATAGCGGAGGGTGGAGAAATCAGCGCCAGTTGGCGAGGAAGGTTTCGAGATCGGCGAGCGTAGGGCTCTGCGCGGTGCGGACATAATGGCCGCTCGTGCAGACCCCCGTGCCGAGGCAGGCTTCGGGCGATAGGCCGAGCAACTGCCCGGTCGTGAATCCGGCGTTGAAATGGTCGCCGGCGCCGGTGGTGATCAGCGGTTGCGCGACGAACGGGCCGGGCACCCACCAGTCGCCCTCGCGCGTGGCGCAGGCGGCGGACTCGCGCGGATGGATGACGACGGTCGAGAGATCAAGCCGGGCCCGAATCTTCCGGCCCATCTCGCGAAGGCCGGCTTCCGTTTCGGTGGTGGCGGTGAAGCCGAGGGCGGAATGGACCTGCTGCGCCTCCTTGAGATTCAGTCCGAGCGTGACGCGGCCAAACTGCTCGAACTTCGCCATGGTCTCAAGCGCGTAGACGAGGTCGGCGGCCGAGCGTTTCTCGGGGTCGCAAAGGTCGAAGAAGAAAATACGGCCCGCCCGCACCGGCACGGGCGGCAGGATGCGCGCGACGAGGTCGGCGAGAATCGCCGTCATGTGCGGAAGCATCGTCCAGTTGACGAGCGCGACGAGATCGGCGGCACCGAGCGCCGTGCGGTAGCCGTCGACGCCTCCGAGCGCGGCGGTGACGGCCTCCGGCGTGACCTCATCGAGGCTGCGCATGAGGCCGAGCAGGATCTTCCCGTCGGGGCATTCGACGGCAATGGTATGGGCGGCGTCGGTGATCGACACCACGCGGGCGCGCGCGGCGAGCGGCGCGAAGACGGGATGCACGGCGCCACGGCCGAGGGCGCCGACGTAGGTCACCTGCGCGCCGTGGGCGAGCAAGGCGTTCGCCATGATGGGGCCATTGCCGCCGAGTTTGTCCAGGCGGGGGTAGAGCTCGATGTTGGTGCTCTTGCCGGCGGCGCCGACGATGCGTTGGCCAAAATCGGCCAGACCGCCAAACGGCGTGAAGTTGTCGCCCTGACCGGCGCGTTGCGCGACGGGCGTGACGATGGTGTCGACGAAACCATCAAAGCCGGCGAGGCAGTGCTTTTGGGCGATGTCGCCGCGGCGAGCGCGGAGTTCCTGAAGGGTGCGGCTCTTGAATTCCATGGGAGGCGAACGAGGAGGAAAAAATCGACTGCGCGGCGCGGCAATCAGATTCGCGTCATGGGCTGATTTTCTTCGCAGGAATTTCCGTTGAAGGCGCGTCGCAAAACCGCCAACTCTCAACCCACGTCATGCTCGCGCTGCTTTTCTTCTCACCCGTCGTCGCGACGGCCAACCTGATCGAAGTATTCGTCCGCTGCGATCCCGCCGGCCAGGCGATCACCGCCGGCCTCGCGGTCTTCAGCATCATCGCGTGGACGATCATGCTTCAAAAACATTACGAATTGAAACGGCTCGGCTCCTATAATCACCGGTTCGAGGCGCAGCTCCGCGATCAAAAATCGCTGCTCGATCTGCCGGAGTCGTTTCGCGACAAGCGCGTGATTCCCTACGCCGATCTCTTTGCCGACGCGGTCGAGGCCTACTGGCGCGCGGCGGCCATTGGCAAGGAGAAGGGGGTCGATTCCACGCGCGCGCGGCTCGAACACGCCGAGAACGCCCTCCAGCGCGCGCTCTCGCGCCAGACGCTGCGCTACGAGTCGAGCATGATCTTCCTCGCGACCATCGTGACCGGGGCGCCGTTTCTCGGGATGCTGGGCACGGTGTGGGGTGTGATGGTGGCATTCAGCGATGTGGCGGTCCAGGACTCGGCGACGATCAAGACGCTGGCGCCCGGCGTCTCGGCCGCGCTGCTGACGACGATCGCCGGCCTCGTGGTCGCGATTCCCTCGGTGTTCGGCTACAATTTTCTGCTCGGCAAATCGAAGCAGCTCGTGACCGAGCTGGAAAATTTTGCGAGTTCCTTGGCGGACCGGATCGAGCTGGAGAGCAAGTAACGGAAGTCCCCATCATGGCGCGCACCTTCCGACGCAAGCACACGCAGCATCCGATCTCGGAGCTGAACGTCACGAACCTCATCGACCTGGGGTTTACGCTCCTGATCATTTTCATGATCGCGACGACCGTCACGCATCAGGAGCAGAAGGTGTCGCTCGACCTGCCCATTGAATCGAAACGGACGCAACCGAAGCCCGACCCGAGCGACCGGTTTGAAAGTATCATCATCCGGGCGAACGGCAGTTACAGCATGGGTGGGCGGCAGCTCACGCTGGGGCAGCTCTCCCGCGAGCTGGCGAGTTTCTCCGGGCAGCCCAAGCCACCCATTTTCAGAATCGAATCGGATGCGACCGCGACGATGCAGCAGTTCATCTCGTTGAAGGACGTGCTGGAAAAGCACAACCTGTCCAGAATCGCCATCATCACTCGCACGAAGGACTGAGGTTTTGCCGTTCCGCCCGTTGTCTATGCATCGCGCCATGACCGACCGCACGCCCGCCGCGTTCATGATTTCGCTGACGCTGCACGGGGCGGTCGTGGCGATTTTGCTGTTTTTCACGTATGCCATGAACCGGCCGGTCAGGGAAACGCCCAAGATTTTTGAGTTGGTCGCAGGGGCGGGCGACAACTACGGCGCGACGGTCGCACCCGCGCTCGGCACACCGGGGGGAGTGAAAATAAACGTGCCCGCACCGCCCGCGCCGAAGCCCGAGGCGCCGGCCGTCAAGACCGAGCCCGCTCCTGCCAAGCCGGAAGCGATCCCCGTCGCGCCGCCGCCGCCGAAAGCCGTGGCACCGAAAACCCCGACTCCGCGCACGCCGGCGCAAGAAATTCGCCGCTTGGTCGCCAACGCCGACTTGAAGGCAAAGCGCGAGGTCGCCAAGGAGCGGGCCGAGGATGAAAAGCGCGCTGCGCTCGCCGCGAAGAAGATGACCGAGGACGTCAACAAGACCGCGAAGGTCAATCCGTCGACCGCTCCGCCCAAGTCCTCCCGGATCGACGCCGAGGGCATCGCCAAGGGTGTCCTGGGTGGCTCGACGGAGAACAAAGTGGGTGGCGCCAACGGCAAGGCGCTCACCCGTGCAGAAGGCGATCTCATGGACGCCTATTTTTCGCTCCTGAAGCGCAAATTGCAGGATGCACTCGAACGCCCAGCCGGCCTGAGCGATTCGCTGGTGGCGACGGTGCAATTCACCCTCGGCGCCGACGGCACGGTGTCCCGGGTGCGCATCGCGAAGAAGTCTGGCAGCGTGGAATTCGATCGCGCGGTGCTGGAAGCCTTTGCGCGGGTGCACTCCATCGGCCCACGGCCGGACGGCAAGAGCGAGCAGCTCGAGTTGGACTTCCGGATGCTCGAGTTGGACAACCTCTGAAAAAGTCCTTGCGTTCGGGGCCGGAACTTCGATTTTTCTCACCCCTCGCAAGTGCGAATGGGCTCTTAGCTCAGTTGGTAGAGCGCCTCAATGGCATTGAGGAGGTCAACGGTTCGAACCCGTTAGGGTCCACCATTTAAATCCACTCTTCGGAGTGGATTTCGGGGGATCACCGCACGCCCGACTCCGGGCCGGACCGCCAAGCCGGTCCGTCCCTCCGCTTAGGATTGCCAACCACCACCGCAGTCATCACATCAACCAACGCAGCGGACTAACATTCCACCTGGCCCAGTTTTCGGGACCCGCTCACTGCAGCTCGGCCCGGATGCCCGTGCGGATGATTTCGTTCTCGAATCTCGTCAGCCGGCCCTCCGCGTAGAATTTGTCCATCACGCCGATCGCCTTTTCCAGCTGTGCGCGCTTCTCCGCCGGGGCGAGGCCCTCGGTCGCGCGGGCCTTGAGCCAGAGCAGCCGCGCCCAAAACACCTGCGTGAATTTCGCGTCCGGCTTGAGCGCGAGCAGCGCGTCCGCCTCCGGCGCCACTTTCCCAAGGATGGCGCGGACCTCGGCGACTTCGCCGGCGCTCCACAGTACCTCCGCGCGTTGGAGCTGGTCGCTGGCCTCCTCGAAGCGCTGTTGAGGTGGAGAATTTTCCGGCGTGGATTCCCGCAGCGCCCACCAGCGGTCGAGGGCGCGCCGGGCCGCGGCGGTGTCGCCGAGGCGTGCGGCCGCCGTCATCAGGTCGAGGCTTGCCGCCCGCTCCAGGTTGCGTTTGGCCTCTAGATTTTGCGCCCCGGCCGCCTCGCGGTCGAGCCGCGAGAGCGTCGCTTCGGCTTCGCGGCGCACGGTCGGCCAGTCGAGCCGGACCACGGGCATCCGGCGCGCGTAGCCGCGCCATGATTCTTCGGCGAGCACGCGCTCCGCCGAATCCCCCGATTGGTCGGCCAGCAGTTCCTTGACCAAGGCCTGCCCACGCGCGAGCAGGGCGGGCACTTCGGCCTCGCGCCCGAAGGCCGCGTTGTTCGCCGCCGCGCTGAGAAGCCCCCCAGCTAAATTGTTCTTATTAAAATTAGACGCGCCTTCGAATTCCAAACCCGCGCGGAAGGCCGCGCCATGGCGGTTATATCCGGCCACGTCTCCCTCCCGCAAATGGCGCAGCAAGGGTTGGGTGTTGCCCACCGCGAGGTTGTTCAGGTAGGTGGTGTTTTTCGGATCGAGCTTCAGGAGCTGGCGGTAAATTTCCTGGTTTTCATTGGCGGCCGCTTCCATGGCGGGAAAATCCCAGCGGCTGTTGGCCTCTTCCGCTGAGGCCGAGGCTGCAACGCCGAGCGTGCGCAACGCCACGACGAGAAACGGCTCTTTCTGCACAAACTCGCGCAGCTGGGCGCGCGCCTGCTCCAAGGCCGCCCGCGATTCCGCGCGGCGGTTGGAACGGTTCATCGCCTCCGCCATCCATGTCATCTCCCGGGCGGCGACCAGACCCGGCCGGGGTCTCCCGGTGAGGCGGTCGGCCTGGTGGGCCACGGCGATCGCGCGTTGGTAAACGGGCACCGCCTCGGCTGGCTGCCCGCCGCGCATGAGGGAGAAGCCGCGGCTGCCGAGCAAATCCGCGAGCAACGCCGTCGCCGCGCCGCCGAGCTGCGGATCGGCGAGGACGGGAGTCAGCATCTGTTCGGCGCGCTGGCTCACGGCCACGGCTTCCGTATGGGCGGCATCGCTAGAATTCCGACGGACCAGTTGATACTGCGCCTCTGCATAGCCGAGGCGCATCGCGGGCG
>SIBG01000058.1 GCA_009695305.1 Opitutus sp.
AACGCTTCGTCGCGGGAAAATCTTTACCAATCCCAAGCTCCGGGCCGGACCGCCAAGCCGGTCCGTCCCTCCGCCTGGGCTTGCCAACCACCACCGCAGTCATCACATCAACCAACGCTGCGGACTAACATTCCACCTGGCCCAGTTTTCGGGACCCGCTCACCTTTTAGGGCCGCAGACTAACCTTACAAGTGGCCCGGATTTCGGGGGATCACCGCAGCCGATGATGCCATTGAGGTGGGCGCGAATCTCCCGGCTCAGAGTGGCGAGCATTTCGCTCTTGGCCTGACTCTCACGCGTCAGCGTCTTCTTTTCCTGCTGAGCCTGACTGGCCGCCGCCTGCTCCTCGGCGATGAGCCGCGACTGTTCTGCCAGGTCGACGGCATATTGGCGCTGGGCCCGCCACAGCTGCTAGGCGAGCAATCCGATCACGCCGACTCCGACGACCGCGGCCAGCGGCTCGAACCAGCGGGTCTCCGCCATGACGGCAGCGAAGCTGGGAATAAACGCGGCCGATGGGAACATGGGTTATCTTCGGCAACTCTTCTGCATCACCTCAACCCCATAATCACTCAAGTTTTCACCTTCCGGGGACCATGGCCGACTCCGCGGTCCGAGCACCCGTCTCGGACGGGCCCTAAAAAGCCTCTGTCCCTTGGCGGTTTTTTTGTTCACCGTCCCCATTGTGAAAGCTTCGGACTTCTTTGCTCTGCCTGCGTCGCTCGCGCCCTTTGCGGCGCATTTCCCCGCCGGCATACCGCCGTGGGAGTGGCTGAAAAGCATCGGCGCCGCGCTTGCGGGTGTCGACCTGCCGCCGACTCAGGGGAAATTTCCCGCCGGCCTGCAGGTTGAGGGACCCGTCTGGCTGCACCCGTCGGTAAAGCTGCCGGCGCACGCGACGCTGATCGGTCCCGCGTGGATTGGGGCGAAGACGGAAATTCGTCCCGGCGCCTTTATCCGCGGCCATGTCATCGTCGGCGAGGGTTGCGTGCTCGGTAACTCCAGTGAGTTCAAAAACTGCCTGTTGATGGACGGTGTGCAGGCGGCGCACTTTAATTATGTCGGTGATTCCATCCTCGGCAATGGCGCGCACCTCGGGGCCGGCGCGATTTGTTCGAATCTCCGCCTGGATCACCAGCCCGTCGTCATCCGCACGGCCGACGCGACCTACGCGACCGGCCTGAAAAAAATGGGAGCAATCATCGGCGATGGCGCCGAGGTCGGCTGTAATGCCGTCCTCAACCCCGGCACGCTGCTCGGCCGGCGCTCGCTCGTGATGCCCACGGTCGCCTTCGGCGGTTATCTCCCGGCCGCGACGATCGCGAAAGCCCGCAGCTTGGTCACGCTCCTTCCGCGCCGGGATTGACGCCGCTTCCCGTTCTTCGCGAAGCTTCCGGTTTTCATGCGCACCCTCACTGGCATCACACCCTCCGGCACGCTTCATATCGGCAATTACTTTGGCGCGATGCGCCCTGCCATCGAAGCGCAGCAGGCGGGTGACTGTTTTTACTTCATCGCCAACTACCATTCGATGACCTCGGTCACCGATGCCGCCGAGCGCCGGGTCAACACCCGCGGCATCGCGCTCGACTGGCTCGCCTGCGGCCTCGACCCAAAAATAAGCGTGTTCTGGCGCCAAAGCGATGTGCCCGAAGTCACCGAGCTGACCTGGCTCCTTGGTTCGCTTACTCCGATGGGCCTCCTCGAGCGCGCTCATAGCTACAAGGATAAGGCGGCCAAAGGCATTTCGCCAAACTTTGGGCTCTTCGCCTATCCCGTGCTCATGGCCGCCGACATTCTGCTCTATGACACGCACCGCGTGCCGGTCGGGAAGGATCAAAAACAGCACCTTGAAATGACGCGCGATATCGCGATCAAGTTTAACGAAGCCTACGGCGAAACCCTCGTGGTCCCCGCGGCCGTCATTCGCGACGACGTGGCCGTGGTGCCCGGGCTCGACGGCCAGAAAATGTCGAAGAGCTATGGCAATACGATCGAGATTTTCGGTGACGAAAAGGTTCTCCGGAAAAAAATCATGGGCATCGTCATGGACTCGCGCACGCCCGCCGAGCCGAAGCCCGATGCCGACAAGAATCTCGCCATCCAACTGCTCAAACTCGTCGCGCCCGCCGAGGTCGCGGCGGATTTAGAGAACCGCCTCCGCGCCGGCGGACTCGGCTACGGCGATCTAAAGAAGGCGCTGTTCGAGCACTACTGGAATTATTTCGCCGCCGCTCGTGTCCGCCGCACTGAGCTCGCGGCCAATCTCGATCACGTCGAATCCGTGCTCCGGGACGGTGCCGCCCGCGCGCGCGCTGTCGCGAGCGTCGTGCTCCAGCGTGCGCGCCGCGCGAGCGGCTTGGAGTAGGGTCGCCGAACGGAACCACTGGGCCCGTCATCCGCCCAGGGTTCAGCGCGCCAAAGGATTTCCGGGCGATGGGATTGTGTCGCCGGGCGCGAATTTCGACGCAGATGGCCCGCTCCGGTTCCGGTCGACCGCGAGCTGCACTTCGCGGTGGCGAGCATCGGGATCATTCGGTGATGACGAATGATCCCGCGGCCTGAAGATTTTTCAGATCACTGCCGCCCGCGGCAATTCCAGTCGGGCGATCTGCGCCATGATGCGTTCACTCGCCACCTGATAGCGCTCCTTGCCCGCGCCCGGATCGTCGTAGACTGCTGGCGGCATGGGCTGGCCGAACACGGCGGCGACCGGCACGCCCGGCCGCGGCAGCCCGCCTTTGCTAAACGCCTCAAACGTGCCGAACAGACGTGCCGGCACGACGGGCACCTGCGTGCGGCACGCAAACAGTCCGACGCCGGGTTTAGGTCGCTGCAACTGGCCGTCCGGCGAGCGCGTGCCCTCGGGAAAAAGGAAAATAATTTTCTGCTGTGCGAGCGCCTGTAACACCCGCTTGATGCCAGCCACATCCGACCCGCCGTCGCGATCCACCGGAATCACGCCGACCGCGTTGAGCCACCACGCGGGCAGACCCGGTTTCCAGAGCGTCTTGCGCGCGAAGAAGGCGATTTGCCGTGGCACGTGCTGGCCGAGGATGAACGGATCGAGATGACTCGCGTGGTTCGCGGCGACGATGAAACCGCCAGTGACCGGCAGGTTTTCGAGTCCCACCAGATCGCCCCGAAAAAACATCCCGTAAAGCACCGAGGCAAAGTAGTGCGACAGGCCATAGACCCGATCCATCTCCACCTGTGGAAACGCACGGCTCATCCGCGGGAAAATTTCGCCGCGATCGGCGCCGCCAGCGTCTCGACGACTTGCGCCGGGGTCAGGTGCGTGGTGTCGATCGACAAGGCGCCGACCGGGCAGGCGAGGGGCGCCGTCTTGCGGGTTGAATCGAGGCGGTCGCGCTCGGCGATGGAATCGTGGCCGCCCTCTTTTTCCCGGCGCCGCGCGCGCTCGACGGGATCGGCGTGCAGAAAGAATCGGAAATCGGCGTCAGGAAAAATCACCGAACCAATGTCGCGCCCCTCCATCACGACGCCGCGAAAGTGATGGGTCCGGGCGACCCCGGTTTGCCCGCGCTGGTAGGCGAGCAACGCCGCCCGCACCGCGGGGATGGCGGCGAAATGGGAGACGTTTTCGTTGACGACGCGGCTCCGGATTTCGGCATCGGGCACGACGCGGCCGCCAAGCTCCATGACCGCCGAGCGGCGGTGCAGCCGCGTGCCGAAGTGCAAGGCGTGCGCCGCCGCGACGACGGCGGGCGAATCCACCGCGCTGACCCCGAGGCGCAAGAATTCCGCCGTGACGCCCCGATAAAAGGAACCGGTATCGACGTGCAGCAGGTTGAACCGGTCGGCGAGGACCTTGGAACTCGTCGACTTGCCCGAGGCCGCGCCACCGTCGATGGCGATGATGAAGAAGGGCGGATGCGCGGTCACGGTTTCAGCGAGCTTTTGCGCAAGCTCTCGAGCAACTCAAAAAAATGCGGAAAGGTCTTGGCGCAGCACGCCGGATCTTTGATCGCGAGCCACGCCCGGCCATCGCGATGCAAATCGTGGCACCCGAGAATCCCAAAGCTCATGGCGAACCGGTGATCGCCATAGGTTTCGATTTCGACGCCGGACTTAAGCGGACGCGGCGTGATGGTAAGCGCGTCGGGTTCCTCGACGACCTCCTGGCCGAGTTTTAGTAATTCTCGCGCCATACCCGCGACGCGGTCGGTCTCCTGCTTGCGCGTATGCGCGATGCCGGTGATGCGCGTCGGTCCGTTGAGCAAGGGTGAGAGGGCGGCGAGAGTGAGAAACGTATCGGAGATTTCATGAAAATCTTCGGACAGTTGTTTGTTGCCCGACCGGGCGCGCGCCCGCGCGAGCACGTCGACGAAAGCGGCATCGCCTTGCAAACCCGCTCCGGGCGGCCGCAGTCCGGGCAGCTTGAGGTCGCCACCGGCTGCCACCGGCAGGGCTTGGAAATAGGTTGCCGCCGTGGCATCAGGCTCGACGGGGTAAACGCGCGGCGACACGTAGCGGGCGGGTAAGAGGGAAAACCGCGTGGTGTCCGCTGGCCACGCGATGCGCACGCCGAATTCGGCCATGAGGCGCTTCGTCATCTCGACGAAGGTCCGACGCACTCCGCCGGTGAGCGCGACGCTGACGGGGGCGGCGGCGAGCGGGGCGACCATGAGCAACGCGGATAGCAACTGGCTGCTCTCGCTGGCGTCGATGTTCACCGGTCCGCCGCGCAGACCTTGCGCGTGGATTTCCAGCGGGAAAAATCCTGCTTCACCGGTGCAGCGGATGTCTGCGCCGAGAGCGCGCAGCGCCTCGATGAGCCCGCGCATCGGGCGCAGTCGCATCTGCGGCACGCCATCGAGCTGGTAAATGCCACGCGGCGCGGCCGCGCACAGGGCGGTGAGAAATCGTGCCGCGGTGCCGGCGAGTCCGACCCAGAGATCGATGGGCGCAGCTCCGATCTGAAACGCTTTCGCCTGATCCGCGACCAGCAACGTCTGGCCGGGTTCGTCGGCTTTGACGGTGAAGCCGAGTTGGCGCAGTGCCCGGGCCATGAGCTGCGTGTCCTCGCTGAACAGCGCGCCCGTGAGTGTGACCGGCTGATCGCACAGGGCCGCCAGCAAGAGCGCGCGGTTCGTGATGCTCTTCGAGCCGGGCAGCGTGACTTCACCGCGCACCGGGCGCGTGAAGGGCTGAATCGGCAGGAGGGCTGGCAACGGCATGGAGGCGCCCAGCGTCAGCCAGCGGGCCGCGCACGCCAAGGCGTTTTTTCAGCCGCCGGCGCCCCGGGAAGCTTTCGGGCGATTAACATCGATCAATTGACTACCTCGTTGGGCGCTAGGGCCGCGGGCGGAATTGATCGCGGTAGGCTTTGCCGCGTTCGAGGCGGGCGGCGATTTCGACGAAGTCCCGGTTCGAAAGCGCGGTGCGGAAGGCGTGCAACTCGTCCTCGAACTGGCTCAAGGCGCGGAGCAGCTCGTCGCGATTTTGCTCCAGAATCGCCCGCCAGAGCTGCGGATCACTCGCCGCGATGCGGGTGGTGTCGCGCAGGCCGCCGCCGGCGTGGTTGCGCCAGGCGGGGTCCTTTTTTGCGAGGAAGGAGCAGAGGGTCGACGCGAGCACCTGCGGCAGGTGGCTGATGTGCGCGACGATCTCGTCGTGCTGGTCCGGCGCGAGGGTCACGACTTCCGCGCCGAGGTCGTGCCAGAACGTGACGACCGTTTCGACCGCGCGCGCGTCGCTGTCGGCCAGGGGCGTGACGAAGCAGGTGCGGTGCTCAAAGAGGTTGGCCGTGGAGTGCTCCCAGCCGGTCTTCTCGGAGCCGGCCATCGGGTGCGCGCCGATGAAATGAGTGCGTGGGCTAAGGGTGGCGTGCCCCAGGCGTGAGATTTCACCCTTCACGCTCCCGACGTCGGTGACGACGGCGCCGGGGGCGAGGGCGCCGGCAATTTGCTGAGCGAGCGGCACGATGCGGTCGACGGGCGAGGCGATGACCACGAGGCTGGCGAGGCGCGCGGCTTCCTCCGGCGTGTCGGCAACGGCATCGCACCATGGCTGTTCACGGAGCTTGAGACGCGCCTCGGGGCGGCGGGTCCACAGCACGATGCGCTGGGCCACGCCGCGCGCCCGGGCGGCCCGGGCGATCGAGCCGCCGAGGAGGCCCGGGGCGAGAATGGTGAGTTGGGTAAGCGCAGCCACGACGGGTCACAGACGCAAAAACACCGCGTGGTGTCGAGCCCTACGGCAGGCTCAGGGCAGGCGGGGATCGCGTTGCGTTTTTTACCGGAGGAATTTTGCTCCGAAGCCAGCCATGTCGTATATCCCGACCAGAAAGGAGCGTCTGGAGGACGCGAAGCCGTATCTGCTGCCGGCGGTGGCGGGCGTGATTGTGCTGGCGCTGGCGTGGTGGCTGGTGTGGCACGAACTGCAGCCACGGCGCGAGATCCAGCCAGTGGGCGGGGCGTCGAAGGACGAGGCGGCGCTGGTCGCGGCGCGGCAAAAAATTTCCGCTGAGGTGGACTCGTTGGAAAACACCTATCACCGGGCGGTGGCGGCGGGTGGAGCGGAAAAAGCGGCGGCGGTGCTCGATCACGCGATCGAGCAACAGCGCGCCCGGCTGCGGTTGGAGCCTCGTGGTAGCACGGCGCAGAGTGCGCGGCTGGGCCGGCTGGAAGCGCTGCGGGATGAGCGGAAATTTCGCAGCGCCGCGGCGAGGAGCGCCGCGCTGGAGCAGGAGGCCCAGACCGCCCAACGGGCCGGGCAGACGGCAGTCGCGACGGAAAAATTGCGCGAGGCACTCCAGCTGCTGCGCGCGGCCAACGCGAATGCGGCGACGGTGGACGCGAGAGATTTTCCACGCGAGGCGCGGCTGACGCAGGCGATCGCGCTGGGGGAGGCCGAGCCCTTGCGCGCGGCGCTCGAGTATTCGCGCACGCTTGCGGTCGCGGCGGTGGCGCAGGAGCACTGGGCCGACGCGCTCAAAGCCTACGCGCAGGCACGCGCGGCGCAGGCCGAGCTGAACCAGCGGTTTGCCGGCACGCGTTTCGTCGACGGCGGCGAGCTCGCCCGGCTCGAGGCCGAGATCGCCTCACTTTCGGCGGCGGCGGCGGCGGCAGCGGCGGCGGCGCGGGAGCGGGAAGGCGACGCCGCCGCGGCCGCCGGTCGCGCGCAGGAGGCGGCGGCGTGCTACGCGGCGGCGGCGCAACGGGAGTTGAACGAAAAATTTCCGCGCAGCCGGTTTGTGGCCGTGGCGCGGGTCACGGATCTCATGGTCAAACATGAGTGCGTCCATGAAAACCAACAACCATGAGTGAAAGTCTCATCCAGCCAATTAAGTCATTCAGGCTGGCAACAACCGGTCACTGCGTTCCTGCGAGGGAAGGTGGAGAGCAACTGGTTTAATGAAACGGGCAGCCCGTAATGACACGGTGTTGTCGGCGGCGCTGCTGGCGCGGGCGGCGGTGCTCGATGGCGAGGTGGCGGCGGCGCTGGCGCGGCGGCAGACCGTCGTGGCGGGCGGGAAGATCGCGGAGGCGATGGCGGTGGTGAACAAGGTGGCGGTGGACTATCCGCGCGGTCGCGCCCTCGAGGGCGGGCTGCGACTCAGATTGGCTTTTCTGGCGATGCGGCGCGCCGAACTCGATGCCTTGCAGGAGCAGGTCTACTCCCGCCTGGGATCACTGGGCGGGGCGAGAGGCCTCCGGCTGCTGAAGACCGAGGTGCCGCAGGATCTCTACACGCGCGTGATGAACGACAACCCCAGCCGCAATGTCGGTCGCGCACTGCCGGTGGACTCGGTGAGCTGGGCCGACACGCAGGAATTTTGCGCGCGGCTCTCATGGCTGCTCGGCACGCGCGTGCGGCTGCCGACCGAGGCGGAGTTCCGGGTGGCGTTAATTAGCAGTGACCGCGGTTCGGCTGGGACGACGGCGAGTGCGTGGACCGCGGACACGAGCGGCGGGCACAGTCATGAGACCGGTCAATCGGTGCCGGGAGCGGCGGGGATTTACGATCTCACGGGGAATCTCGCGGAATGGTTGCAGCCCGCTGAGGTGGCGAGTGAGACGGCGCCCGTCGCGGGAGGCAGTTATCTGGACGCCACCGATGCGGTGGGAAGATCACCGGTGACCGTCGTGGAAAAACGCGAGCGCGCGCGGCACATCGGTTTTCGCGTGGTGGTGGAGTTGCCCGCGGATTGAGCGGGCGAAGGGGGCCCGACCTACGCGCCGCCGAGTTTCGCGAGGCGGGAGAATTCGTCGCGTTGGAGGGGCACCACGGAGAGGCGGCTTTGGCGCAGCAAGGCGAGGCCGGCGAGCGCCGGTTCAGCTTTGATGGCAGCGAGCGTGACCGGGCGGGCGAGGGCGCTGACCGCCTTTAGTTCGACGGCCACCCAGCCGGGCTCGGCCGCGGTGGCGTCGGGAAACGCAGCGCGCGTGACTTCGGCCAGGCCGACCACGGCTTTGGTCGTCATGCTTTCGTAGAAAAAAACCCGGTCGCCGGGCCGCATGGCCTTGAGATGGAGCCGCGCGGCGTAATTGCGAACGCCAGTCCAGGCGGTGCGGCCGTCGTGAACGAAATCGGTCCACGCGTAGGCCTCAGGTTCAGATTTAACGAGCCAGTATTGCGTTGTCATGAGGCAAAGGGTTTGGTGCGCTGGACGGAAATGGAACCCACGGACGCGGAAAAGGCAAAAGGCGAGCGTGCCCAATGGGTGCTCTATGGCGTCATGCTGGTCATGGTGTTCACGCCGCTGGTGATCTTTTTCCTACGTTCGCGCTGAAGGCCCGCCCATCCCTAAAACGCCATGAACAAGACTCTGCTGCCTATCCGCATCGTCTTCATCCTGCTCTGCGCGGCGGCGGGCTGGCTGGTGTGCTATGCGATCAGCGACTGGGACCGCTACCGCGGCGTGGCGCTGGCGGTGGGTCTCTGCATCGGGATGCTCGTCGTGCTGGTGGACGTGATGTTGAAGGGTTTTTCCCTCCGCGGGCTATCGGCGATCACTTTTGGCATCGGCGTGGGTTTGCTGATCGCCTACCTCGTCGGGGCCTCTCCGCTGCTGGAACAGGGTGATCCTTCCATTATTTACCTCGTGCGGCTCGGGCTCTTTATCATTTGTCCCTACCTGTCGGCGGTCATCGCGTTGCGCGGAAAGGACGAATTCAACCTGGTGATTCCCTACGTGCGGTTCGTGCCGCATGAAGTCGAAGTGCCGCTGGTGGTGGTGGACACGAGTGTGCTCATCGACGGCCGTATCGCGCGGGTGTGCGAGTCGGGTTTCCTGAGCGCGGCGCTCGTGATTCCGCGTTTTGTGCTCAACGAACTGCGCGCGGTCGCGGACTCGACCGATCCGCACAAGCAGGCGCGCGGCCGCCGCGGGCTCGAGGTGCTCAACGAACTGCGCAAGATCAAGAATCTGGTAATCCAGATTCCGGAGAGCGACGTGACGCGGCGCGAGGACGTGGACGCCAAGCTCGTGTTTTTGGCGCAGTCGATGCGGGCGAAGCTGCTCACGACCGACTACAATCTGGCGAAGATGGCGGAATTTAACGGCGTCGTTTGGCTCAACCTCAACTCGCTCGCCAAATCGCTGCGGCCCGAGCTGATGATCGGCGAGCGGCTCGACGTCGATTTGGTGAAACCAGGCAAGGAGGATGGGCAGGCGGTGGGTTTCATTGAGGATGGTTCGATGGTAGTCGTGAGCGGCGCCCGCCATCACATCGGTCACCAGGTGCAGGCTGAAATTATCAGTGTGCTGCCGACTGCGGGTGGAAAGATGATTTTCGCCCGCCACGTGGGCGAAGCGGAGTAGCCGCGGCGGCGACCGGCGGGCGGGCGGAGGGTCGCGGGACGTGGCTCCGGCTATCTTTTGCGCCGCAGAGGCCGGATGAAAATTGGTGTTTACTTGCGTGCGACGATTTCCCAATACCACAGCCTCTTGGGGCCGGTAGCTCAGTTGATAGAGCGCGTCGTTCGCAACGACGAGGTCAGCGGTTTGATCCCGCTCCGGTCCACCAATTTTTGCGATCACGCCCTCGTTCGGCCTGCTCGGCAACGGCGGCCACATCCGGGGGGCCTCGGCGCGGTCAGCCAGTCTTCACTCCTCGGAGTCAAAGGCCCCGCTTGGCTGGCCCGTCGATTTGTATCGCATGACAGGAACAAAAAACACGCAAACGCATCCGGATGAGGGCCTTTGTGTAGAATGGTATCGTGGTAATGGGAAACCCGAAGTCGCCTCTGGCGGATTGGCCCTGCTTTTGCTAACGTCTTCTCCGAATCCGGGGTTAGCCAGACTCCTCCACCAACCATGACAGCCATGAAAAAGAACACGTCCAAGAACACCAAGTCGCCCGCCCCGGCGAAAAAAACCGCGAAGCTCGTCGCGAAGAAAAAGACCGCGCCCGCCGTCAAACGCGTCGCGACCAAGCCCGTCGTGACTACGATTGTCGCTCAAATCGACATCGGTTTCGGCAACGCGCTTTACATCCGGGGCGAAGGTCCCGGCCTTAGCTGGGATCGCGGCGTCCTGTTGGACTGCGTGTCGGACTCGGAGTGGAAAATTGCGCTGCCCGAGTCCGCGCGACCGGTTATCTTCAAATTCCTCGTGAACGACCTCAGCTGGTGCAATGGCGAGGACTATTCGGTGGTGCCCGGCGGCACCGTGACCCTCACGCCGACGTTCTGAGTCGAGTCCCTCGGTAGATTACGTTTCCGGTCGATCGGGATTAATCGCGAGCAGGCGCGCTCGCATCTTCGCCACGGCGGCGTCGCGGTCGGCGAGTTCATCCGGGAGGATGAGCTCGCAGCGCATCCGCACGCGCGAAAACGGCTTCGGCAGGTAAAACCGATCCCAGCTCCGCAGCCGCCACGCCGAACCAAAATCGGCGCCGATCAACAGCACCGGCGCGCGGGTCCGGCGCGCCACAATCACGCCGCCCGGCTCCAACTCGTAGCATGGCCCGCGCGGACCGTCGGGCGTGATCCCGACGTCGTGTCCGGCCCGCAACACCTGCACCAGGGCCGTGGCCGCCTCGCGCCCGAGCCGGCTGCTGGAGCCGCGCACCGCGCGCAGCCCCGCCATGGAAAAAAAGGCGGTCAACCACGCGCCGTCCCGGCTCGCGCTGACCAGCGCATACGCCGGCCGGCCCGCGCGGAAGCGGCGGACGATCTCGGCGGCGAGAAACAACCGGTTGTGCCACAGCACCAGCGCGACCGGTTCGTCCTTTTTCGTGTAGTTGCGCAAATCCTCCTCCGAGAGTTCAAACCGCAGCGTCATGCCCCACAGCCGCACGAGCACCGCGAACGGCCAGAGCGCGACGTGGCGCCAGCCAGTGATGCCATGCACGGCGGCCGAAGGCAGGGGAGGGGAGGTTGGCGCGGAATGATTCAGCGCGCGTGTTGTCGCCGAAACTTTCCCGCGCGCCAAGCGAAGACTCGCCGGCGGCGCGATTGACGCGTGCCGGGTTTCCCGCCACGAACCGGCGATGTCCGCCGTGCTGCCGCCCTGCCCACATCTGCCTGCGCCCCGGGGCGGACTTGATTGGCGCGCGCTCCATGCGTTCCGCGACGCGGATCGTGGCGCGGAATATTATTTCGCCTGTCTCGAATATGGCCAGACGCTCTGGACTCGCCGCCTCGCCGCGCGCGCCCTCCTCTGCCTCGACCGGGCGTTGGGCGCCGATCTCCGGGGCGACGAAGCCGTGCTGCGCGACTGGCCGCTGCCTTACGCCGCGATGGGCTGGCTCGTGGCGCACACGCCGCCGGACGTCTTCATCGGCAACCCGCGCGTGCATTTCCAGCATTATGCCGGCCGCATGAACGAACCTCGCCGCGACCAGCGCCGCGCCCGCGCCTGGGCCTGCTGGGCGCTGGTGCGCGGCGTGCGCCCGGAACTTCCCGGCGATCCGGGGCACCGCATCGAGGAGCCGTCGGCTGAGGTCATCGCGATCGAACTCCGCGCGCACGGGCACGCTGGCGAGGCCGAGCGGTGGCGCACCGCCATGAAAAACGCTGGGCAGTGATGCCCGGATTGGTGGCGTCGCTCGTCAGTTCCGACCCAAACACGCATCGCCGGTCGCGGGGCGCGCGGTCCCACCGGACCACTTCAGCGGGGGCTGCGAATCGCGTGGTCGGTGGGCAAGTCGGCGCCGCTCCAGATTTTCTGCCAAGTGGTCGCGGCAGATGGGTCGCTCCAGTAAGGGTCGCTGGCGGGCAAACCGAGGGGCAGCAGCGCGGCGCTGCAGAGATAGAGGCTGCCGGTGGAGATGTAGGATTCGCCGAGGCCGGGTTGCGAGCCGGCGACGCCGATGCGCAGCCAGCCCCGGTCGTCAAAGGTGCCAGCGGCTTCAAGGGTGCGGCGGATGACGGTGGTGAGGGCGACGCGGGCCTGCGCGGGTTTTACTTCGGCCGGCAACAGGTGGCGCAACGCCGCGAGCGCGAGGCCCTGAAACGCGCCGCAGCGGTAGGCGACGGAGCGACCGATCACGGGATAGGTGCCGTCGGGAGCGATGAGGCGCTCTTGAATGGCGGCGAACCGCGTCAGACGTTCGCGGACTTTGCCGCGGAAGATTTTGAGCTCGGGCGTCTCATCGCCGACGACTTCGAGGGCTTCGTAGAGCATGGGCTGGATGACGAAGGCGTTATAGTAGTCCCAGTGAAACTCCGGGCCGTCGCCATACATGCCGTCGCCGACATACCACGCGGCGTGCTTGTTGATGCCCTCGAGCAACCGGGCCTCGTCGCGGCCGGCACCGGCGGCGTGGAGAAAAACTTCGACGGTGGTGGCGAAGAGCTTCCAGTTGTTCTCGCCGGGCTGGATTGGACGAGAGGACTTCAGCGCGGCGATGACGTTTTGTTGGACGGGAGGCTCGAGTTTTTTCCAGAGCTCGGTGGGTGCACGGAGCATGGCCTGCGCGAGGAACGCGGAGTCGACGAGCGGCTGGGAGCCTTTGGAAAAATTCAAGAAATCGGGCGACTTTGGGTCGGTAGCGGAGTCGATCGCCGTGCGCGCGAGGGCGGCGAGGCGGGCGCGTTCGAGGCCTTCGGGCGTGACGTCGGTCCCAAGTTCGAACCACGGGGCGAGGCCACAGAGGAGTCGGCCGAGGGCTTCCAAGTGGGTGACGGAGGGGCGGTCTTGGCTTTTGGGCGACGCCTCGACCGGCATTGTGGCCTTAAGGCGGCGCTCGGCGAGGGCGGTCAGGACAGGGTGGGCGAGCTTTTGCGCGAGACGGGCCCACGCGGCGCGGTCGTCTGTGCCGGAGATTCCCGCGGCGAGCGTGGCGGTGGACGGAGGCAGGGCCGCGGCGCGGGTTTGGGTGGCGGCAGCGGCGACGAGGGCGCTCGTCGTGGTGAGCTTGAGAAAAGCGCGGCGGGTTTTCATGGAGGAGAGCGCCGAGTTTGGGTGAATCGATCGGAAAGTAAATCTGCCAGGTTTGCCGCGGGCGAATGGCCGGCGAGTATTACGTGGCCAACTGCGACCGAAAAGCTTCTGGCCGGTCGATGGGCCAGTCAAAAGAACGCCGTGGTTGGGCCGGCGGGTTGCCGGACGTCACGTCAATCGCCGCCAGTGGTTTCGGTCAAATGGAAGCAACCGCCGGGCCGTGCCTTGGAGGGCTGGGCGTCGTTCGCGGTCGGTGACGCGCGAGCGGGCAAAGGTGCAGCTGCCCGGCGGCGGTAGTGGTGATTTCAGCGCTATTTTTTTTGGAGATTAACTTAGCGCCAGCCGGTCCTGGGTGCGCTCCTGCCAGGACTTGATCTGTGCCGTGAGGCGAACGGTGACGTCGCGGGCGGCGGGGTCGCACGCGACGTTGCGCAATTCGAGCGGATCAGCGCGAAGATTATAGAGCTCGTGCTCGCCGGTGTCGCGGAGATTGAGCTTCCAGCCGTCGGCGCTGACGGCGGTTCATGGGGCGAAAGTTCGGCTCAGCCCTGCGTGAATTTCTTCACGTGCTTGGCAATGACGGCCATGGCGCGGTCGGGCTCCGGCACGTTGCGGGGGTAATAGTAGTAGGCGGCCATGTCCGGCTTGAGCGATGGTCGCGAGCGTGGCCGCGAGGAAAAGCGCGAGAGAGCGGAAAGGCCTCATTTTTCGGTGCCGGCGCTGCCGGCGGCGGCTTCTTCGGGGAGACGACCGCTGTAGCCGCGAAAAATTTCGACGGGATCTTCGTAGGCGGTGCCGCGGTCGGTGTTCTTGACCCACGTGTCGACGAGCGCGCGGAGTTCTTTGAGGGTCGGGGCGTGCGCCGGGACGCCAGCGAGGTTCTTCACCTCGTGCGGATCAGCGGCGAGGTCGTAGAGTTCCTCGATGGGTTTGGTGGTGGCGGCGAAGAGCGCGGCTTCCCGGGGCATGATCGTGCCGGCTTTCGTGAGCTCCTTCACGAGGTTCCAGGTCGGATAGTTTTTCTCCTTGTAGTCATTGTGCTGCATGTAGGGCACGGCCGGGAGATAGTTGCGGATGTATTTGAAGCGCTCGGTGCGGACGGCGCGCATGCGGTCGATCGAAGTGTCCATGCGGTCGCGGGCGGCAAAGACGTGCGTGGGGCGCGGGGCGTTCGGGGCGAAGAGATCGTGGCCGTGCATGGCGCCGGTGGGCGGCGTGAGGCCCGCGCAGGCGAGCATCGTAGGGGCGAGGTCGACGCCGTGCGCGAGGCGATCGTCGACGGTGCCCGCCGAGCGGCCGTCGGGAAAACGCACGATGAGCGGGATGCGGAGGCCGTTGTCGTAGAGAAACTGCTTGCCGCGGAAGAGCGGCCCGTGATCGGACGAGAGGACCACGACGGTGTTTTTCGCGAGGCCATCTTTTTCGAGCCGCGCGAGCAGTCGGCCGACGTAGCCGTCGACGAGATGAACGGCGTCGAGGTAGTTGGCGTATTCGTCGCGGGCGACGGGATGATCGGGATAATAAGGCGGAAGTTTGAGCTTCGTCGGGTCGATCAGTTCGGATTTTGGCTGCTCGCGGGCGAGGGTCCAGCCCCCGCCCTTGTGCGTCTCCATGATCGTGATGTGGGCGAAGAACGGCTGGCCGGCGGCGCGCTGCGCCCAGTCGGTGCCGTCAAACGGGTCGCCGGCGCGGGGCACCGACGTCAGGAAATTATGGTCGAGTTTTCCGGAGCCACCGTCGCCGTTGAGCTTGGCGCGCGGGCCTTTGCCCTTGGTCTTGCCGGTGGGCTGAAGATTGCAGGTGTAGTAGCCGGCGGCGCGGAACCAGTCGCAGAGATGCGCGGCGGGAGCGGGGAGCGGCTGCTTGTTCCAGGCCCAGGTGCGGTGATGGTGGCAGCCGGTGTAGGTTTGGTAGCAACCGGTCATCAACGCGGAGCGGCTCGCGGAGCACACCGGGGCGGTGCAAAAGGCGTTGGAAAAACGCACACTTTGGGCGGCGAGACGGTCGAGATTCGGCGTCTGCACAAGCGGCTCGCCGTAGCAGCCGAAGTGCGGGCCGCAGTCCTCCATGATGATGTAGAGGACGTTCGGACGCGCAGCCAGCGGGGCGATGGTGGGCTTCGGCGCGGTGGTCGGCGTGGGGTTGGCCGCACTGCTGGCGGTGTCTTTGCTGAAGGCGGACGTGACGGCGGCGAGGGCGCCGGCGGCGACGCCAGTGGTGAGGAATTCGCGACGAGTGGGATTCATGGTGGACTGGATTGAGACTGGGGGTGGCCGGTGGCTCCGCGGTGGGGGCGTTGCCCAGCAGCGCACGGCGGCGGTGAAGTCCCATGGCGGGGGCAGGACGTAAACGAGGCGATAGAGGGTCGTGCCGTTTCCATCGCGGGTGCGGCGTAGACATTGGCGACGAACTTCGTCACCTCGTCGGCGGAGAAGAGACCCAGGTCCTCCATGAAGTCGGCGGTGATGGCGTCGATGTTCACGGGGACATCTTTCAGCGCCTGACGCGTGCGGGTGGCGGAGAGCGTGTCGTTGGCGGACCAGCCGATGTCGCGTCCCGTCGCGACGATGAAGGGGGAGAGTTCGACGGTCGCCTGAATCGTGGCGGCGACAAGGAGGGCGGACGTCGGTGCCGACTGACCACGGAGGAACGGAGCGGCTGAGAGCAGCACAGCGAATATCACGGGCAGTGATCGCGAGGAGCTTTTCACGGAGTTGGTGCCGTTGGGGATGACTGGGCTGGGCCGGGGTGCGCGCGGATGACTTGAACGGTAACGTGGGGGATGGCCGCACGATGGGCCGCGGCGAAGTTTTGGCAACCGCTCCCGGTGCTGCGCCGCTAGGGCGGGAGGGCACTCGAGATCCCGGCTTGGAGGCCGCGGAGTTCGGCGAGGCCGCGGAGGCGGCCGATGAGCGGGTAGCCGGGGCAGGCGGGCGCAGGGCGACGGAAATCGTCGAGCATCATGTGGCCGTGGTCCGGGCGAAACGCGACCCGCCAGTCGCGGCGGCGGGCGCGGCGGCGGGCGGCCTGTTCCTCCAGCAGGGCGCGGACGACGGCTGGCATGTCCACGCTGCCTTCGAGGTGATTCGCCTCGTAAAACGTGCCGTCGGGCTCGCGTTGCACGGAGCGAAGGTGAACGGCATGGATGCGAGAGCCGAGGCGGCGCACAAGGCCGGCGAGGTCGTTATCGGCGCGCACGCTGAGCGAGCCGGTGCAATAGCAGAGGCCGTTGGCGGGCGAATCCACCATGGCGAAAATAGCGTGGAGCTGCGGCTCGGTGGAGACGATGCGCGGAAGACCGAGCACGGGAAACGGTGGGTCGTCGGGGTGGATGGCGAGGCGCACGCCGGCGGCTTCGGCGACGGGGACGATTTCGGCGAGGAAGAGGCGCAAGTGTTCGGTCAGCCGCGCCGCATCGATCTGCGCGTAGCGGGCGAGCATGGCGCGAAAATCGTCGAGCGAGAGATTGAGGCGCACGCCGGGGAAGAGGTCGAGCGTTTGGCGGATGAAGGCGGCGCGGCCGGCATCATCGATGGCCGTCCAATAGGCGGAAGCAGCAGCCTGTTGCGCGGGGGTGAAATCTTTTTCCGCACCGGGCCGGGCGAGGCCGAAGAGATCGAACGCGGCAAATTTTTTCGGATCGTAGAGCAGGGCAGCGGTGCCATCGGGCAGGCGGTGCGTCAGATCGGTGCGCACCCAGTCAATCACGGGCATGAAGTTGTAGATGACGACTTCGAGGCCGGCGGCGCCGAGGCGTTGCAGGGTGAGTTGGTAGTTTTCGAGGTGGCGCGCGAAGTCGCCCGTGCGCGTCTTGATGGCTTCGGAGACGGGGACGGACTCGACGACGCGCCACGTGAGGCCGGCGGCGGCGATGAGGTCGCGGCGTTGTGCGATGAGTTCGGCGGGCCAGGCTTCGCCGGCGGGGATTTCGTGCAGGGCGGCAAAGACGGCGGTGGCGCCGGTCTGCCGGATTTCGGCGAGCGTGACGCTATCGTCCGGGCCGAACCAGCGCATGGCGTCCTCCATCAGGTTTTTCATCGGGTTAGGTAACACGGCAGAGCGACACGGATGAAGGTGACGGCCGCGAGAATATTAGCACCGCCAGAGTTTGTGGCGCACGCCGGCCGGCGATCTTCACACACCGGAGAAGCACGAAAACCCGCCGTCGACGGGGATCACCGTGCCGGTGACGAAGGCGGAGGCGTCGCTGAGGAGATAGTGCAGCGTGCCGTGCAGTTCCGGGGTTTGGCCGAAGCGGCGGAAGGGCGTCTGGTCGATCACCGCTTGACCGCGCGCGGTGGGCGTGCCGTTTTCGTTGAGGAGGAGGCGGCGATTTTGGTCGGCGACGAAGAAGCCCGGGGCGACGGAATTAACGCGGAGGCCGTCGCCGTATTTCGTGGCGAATTCAACGGCGAGCCAGCGGGTGAAATTGTCGATGGCCGCCTTGGCGTTCGAGTAGCCGATGACGCGGGTGATGGCGCGCGCCGCGGCCATCGAGGAAAAGTTGATGATGACGCCGCGCTTTTGGGCGACGAGCGCGGTGGCGAAGATTTGCGAGGGGAGCACGGTGCCCTCGAGGTTGAGCGCCAGGACCTGGCGGTAGGCGGCGAGATCGAGGTCGAAGAACGACTTGTCGGGCGGAATCGTGGCGCCGGGCTGGTTGCCGCCCGCGGCGTTGACGAGGGCGTCGATGCGGCCCCAGCGCGCGAGGATGGTGTCGCGAGTGTGCTCGAGCGCGGGCCGGTCGAGCACATCGCAGGCGAAAGCGGCGGTCTCACCGGCGAGACCGGCGGTGTCGGCCAGAGCGGCGTTGAGTTTGGTTTGATCGCGGCCGAGGAAGACGACCCGGGCGCCTTGGGCGGCGAGGTAGCGCGCGGCGGAGCCGGCGAGGACGCCGGTGGCCCCAGTGACGACGATGACACGGTCCGTGAGGTCAAAGAGCGACGGTGGAGTAGTGGACATGGAGAGGGGAGTTGGGGAAAGAGAATCGGGCACGCGAGGGTGGCCGGTGGCAAGCCCAGCGTGCAAGCCACGGCGCGGCGCCGCCGAATAGGATTGTTCCGCGCGGGGCGCTCCGGTTAATCCGACGCAGTGGTTTTTTCGTCGGTCATCTTCCTCTTTTTTTTCCTGCCGCTGGTGATGGCCGTGGGCTTGTCGCTGCAGGCGCGGGCGAACCGGCAGGGCGGTCAGGGCTGGGTGCTCGGGCTGGCGAACGTCTGGCTGTTGATCGTGAGCCTGGTTTTTTATGCGTGGGGCGAGGTGTATCTGGTTTGGGTGATGGTCGCATCGTGTCTGCTCAACTATGCCGGTGGTCGCTGGTGCGAACCCGGCCGGCCGGGCCGGCGCGCGGCGCTGATCGCGGTGGTGGCGGTGAATCTCGCGCTCCTCGGGTGGTTCAAATACAGCGGGCTCGCGGTGGAACTCGCCAATCGCTGCAACGCGGCGCTGGGGCATCTCTTTGGCGGCGACATCAAATGGGCGAGCGTGACGCTGCCGCTTGGCATCAGCTTCTACACCTTTCACGGCATCAGTTATGTCGTCGACGTGTGGCGCGGGAAAATCGCGCCGTCGCGGAGTCTGCGCGACTTTTTGTGTTACTCGACGCTGTTCCCGCAACTGGTGGCCGGGCCGATCGTGCGCTACGCGGAGGTGGCGGAGCAGTTCGTGCAGCGGCGGGTGGGGGCTGCCGATCTCGCGGAGGGCGCGCAGCGTTTCATCGCGGGGCTGGGGAAAAAAGTGTTGATTGCGAATCAGGTGTCGGTGCTGGCGGACGCGATTTTTGCGCTGCCCGAAGCGGGCCGCACGGCGGCGGCGGCGTGGGTTGGGGTGATCGCGTATGCGCTCCAGATCTTCTTCGATTTCTCGGGCTACTCCGACATGGCCGTGGGCCTTGGGCGGATGTTCGGTTTCCGGTTTCCGGAGAATTTCAATTATCCCTACGCGGCCGGATCGATGCGGGATTTCTGGCGACGCTGGCACATGACGCTGTCGCGATTCTTCCGCGATTATCTCTACATTCCGTTGGGCGGAAACCGGCACGGGGCGCTGCGCACGGCGCTGAACCTGCTCGCGGTGTTTGCGCTGTGCGGACTGTGGCACGGGGCGAGTTGGAATTTTCTGGCGTGGGGTTTGTTTCACGGACTGTTCCTCGCGGCGGAACGCATGCTGGAGCCGGTGACGGAACGCGCGCCGGGGTGGCTGCGGCCGGCGGGACATGTTTACACCATCGGGGCGGTGCTGCTGAGCTGGGTGGTGTTCCGCTGTGACACGTGGGCGCAGACGTGGGGCTATTTTCGCTCGCTGGCCGGAGTGACAGCGAGCGGCGGCCTCACGGCGATCCCGGCGAATGTCGTCACGACGGGGGTGCTCTATGCGTTGGCCGTCGGCCTGGTGCTGTGTGCGCCGTGGTGGCCGGCGCTGCGGGAGCGGAGCGCCCGGGGAAAATTCACCGCGGATGCCGTGGGGCTGAGTGAAGTGTGCGTCGGCCTGGCCGTGCTGGTGCTGTGCCTGCTCGCGGTGGGCGCCGGCACGCATAATCCGTTTATTTATTATCGATTCTAAAATGAATTCGTCCGAGAAAAAATCTGCGCCCGGCTGGCGTCTCGCGCACTGCGCGGGACTGGTCGGGCTGATTTGTGCTCCGGCGCTCTCGTGGATCGTGGGCGTGCCGGAGATGGCGGGCGTGCAGGAGATGCGGCCGCTGGCTGCGTGGCCGGCCTGGCGCGCGACGAAGTTGGCGAAATGGCCCACGGCTTTCGAGGCGTGGCTGGACGATCATTATCCGTCGCGGACGCGCGTGGTCCAGTGGTATGGCATCGTGCGGCACCGCTGGCTCGGCGAGCCGTCGAGCCGGGTGGTGGTGGGGCGCGGCGACTGGTTGTTCTACACCGGCGAAATGACCGTGGAGGACTTACTGGGGCGTGACCGATTCAGCGAGGCGGAGTTGGTGGCGTGGCGGCGCGCCATCGAGGGCCGTCGGGCGTGGTGGCGGGAGCGGGGCGCGGAATATCTCGTGGTGCTGGTGCCAAACAAGACGACGATTTACCCGGAAAAACTTCCGGCCTTTTTGCGCTCGCAGGCGCGGGCCGGAAAATTGGACCAGCTTGTCGGTCATCTGCGCGACCAGCAGTCGTCCGTGCCCGTGCTCGACTTGCGCGCGGCGTTGCGAACGGCGAAGGCGCATCAAACCGTTTACTGGCCGACCGACAGTCACTGGAACGCCGAGGGGCTCGCCGCGGGCAGCGAGGCCATCATGGCGCGGTTGCACGACATGGGCGTGCCGCAACGGGTG
This sequence comes from Opitutus sp., assembly GCA_009695305.1. Lineage (GTDB taxonomy): Bacteria > Verrucomicrobiota > Verrucomicrobiia > Opitutales > Opitutaceae > SIBG01. Next base: position 20,649 of record SIBG01000058.1, read on the forward strand.
CGCGATGAACAGGCCTGGACCAAGATCGAATCCGTGGCGGGGCGCGAAGGAGACTGCATCGGCTTGCTCACGATGAGCGGGCGCTGGCCGCTCGTGCCCGTCACGCAACTGCGCCTGAACTTTCCACCGGACCTGCGCGCCGTGCCGACGCCGTTGAGCGAATATCCGGCGTGGAAAGCGGTCGGCGCCTACGCGCAGCCGCTCGCGTTCGAGCGGATGTCGGGGGTGGGGCGGGCGGTGATGCTGTGCGATTCGTTTTTTCGGGTGGGCGGTCAGCCGGGCGAGGTGAACTCGCAATCGCCTCTGATTTTGAATTTCCAGCGCTTTGTCAGTCTGTGGAACTGGGTCGGCGGTGATAACATGGCCGACTACGCGATGGTCGCGGACGTCGCCGAAAAGGAACGGCCGACGCTGGTCATTGAGCAATGGACCGAGCGCTACCTGCGCACCCCGGCGCCGGATCACCCGGAATTTCAACGCGCGCGGAAGGCGGCAGGCGGGAAGTAGTCCCCTGGTCCGGGAGGGGGCGAATGGGCGGAAAAATTCCAACGCCGAAAGGCGCGCCGGGCTTTTGTCTCGCGCCAAGGAAACGTGCGCGCAGAGTCCGGCGCTTCTGCAGTTTTTTTCACCTCGGCCCGCCTTCAGACTCATCCATGAAAAAATTCCTCATTTTGTTTGCCCTTTGCGCAACAACGGCGTCGGCGCAGCGATTCCAAGTCGCGGACCAGTTTAAGATCGTGAGCGTGTCGGACCCGCAACTCGCGCCTGATGGCAAGTCAATCCTGTGCGTGGTCTCGCGACCAAACGCGAAGGACAACCGCCACGATGCCGAACTCGTGCTCGTCGAGGTCGCGACCGGCGCGCAGCGCGTGCTCACGGCGGCGGACCGACGTGGCGTGACCGCGCCACGCTGGGCCGCGGACGGACGGACGGTGGCGTTTCTCGCGACCGGTGGGACCGAGGTCGGCGCGAAGCGGCAGGTATTCGTGCTGCCGATGGCGGGTGGCGAGTCGCGGCGCCTTACCAGTGTGGCCCAAGGCGTCCAGCAATTCGCCTGGAGCCCCGACGGCAAGACGATCGCTTTCGTGACGAGTGATGCGCCGGCGAAAAAGCCGGACGAGGAGAAAAACAATCTTTCCTTCGAACTCGGCCACGACGCCTTTCTCACCACCAGCGCAGCGCTGCCATCGCACGTGTGGCTCGTCCCGACCGATGGCGGCGCCGCGCGGCGGCTGACGTCGGGGAGCTGGAGCGTGCCGATCGCCCATCCGCCCGGGCCCGCCCCTTCGCCGCTGGCGTGGTCGCCCGATGGCCAAGCAATCGCGATCACACATCTCGAGTCGCCGCATTCCGGCGACGCTGACATCGGGTGGATCGAGTTGGTCGACGTGGCGTCCGGCGCCGCTCGCAAGCTTACCGGGCACACGCATTCAGAGTCGTTCCCGGTATTTTCGCCGGAGGGCAAGAATGTCAGTTACAGTTTCCTGCGGGACGGGACGCGCACAAATTTCAACGACACCTGGGTCACCCCGGTCACCGGCGGCGAGGGCACGAATCTCACGAAGCACCTGGATATCAATATCGCCCGCGCGGTGTGGATGGCGGATGGAAAATCGCTGATCGCTGGCGGACGCATCGCGGCCGGCGTCGGCCTCTGGCAGGTGCCCGCAGTTGGTGGCGGGGCGAAGAGAATCGAACTCGGGGCCATCGAACCGTGGTGTGGTTATTGGCTCGATGTGACGACCTCGGCCGACGGCGCGCTCGCATTTACCGGGCTCACTTCGGCCCAGCCGCGCGAGCTTTATTACATGGCGTCCGTCGACGCGCTGCCCCGCCGGCTGACGAAGTTCAACGACGGTATCGCGGCGCTTCAGCTCGGCAAATCCGAGCGCATCACGTGGGATTTCGAGGGTTTTCACGAGGACGGCGTGTTGGTTTACCCGCCCGATTTCGACGCGAAGAAAAAATATCCGCTCGCGCTCTACATCCACGGCGGGCCGCGCTCGTCGTCGACGCTGACGTTTTCGACTATTCCGCAGCTCTTCGCGGCGCAAGGTTGGGTGGTGTTTCAGCCGAATTACCGCGGCAGTGACAACCTTGGCCAGGCCTACGCCGTGGCGATCACCCGCGACGCCGGCGCCGGCCCGGGTCGCGATGTGATGGCGGGGCTCGAGGCGGTGAAACGCAAGGGCTTCGTCGACGAATCGCGCATCGTGGTCGGCGGCTGGTCGTATGGCGGCTACATGACGACGTGGCTGATCGGGAACTACCCGATTTTCCGCGCGGCGGTGGCGGGCGCGCCGGTGACCAGCTGGCTCGATCAATATACGCTGGGCGATGCCAACGTCCGTCGCGCCTACGGCCTCGGTGGCTCGCCGTATACCGACCCGGCCCGGATGAAACTGGCGATCGAACAATCCCCGATTACCTATGCGCCGCGCGTGAAAACGCCGACGCTCATCATGAGCGACACCGGCGACGTGCGCGTGCCGATCACGCAATCCTTTCAATACTACCACGCGTTGCGCGACAACGGTGTGCCCGTGAAATTTATCGCTTTTCCGGTGGCGGGTCATTCACCGGAAGATCCGGTCCACCTCGCCGACATCACGCGGCGCTATGTCGAGTGGTTCGCGCAGTATCTAAAGTGAAGGAGGGCACTCGAAGCTGTTCGCACGCTCCATCGTGACTGCAAAGACACGCAAGAGAGGGCCCGGACCGCTTCGTGCCGGCGAGGAGACGTTTGTCGAGGAAGCGGCGGGGAAACTGAGGACTTTTCAACGATAGACATCGCGGCGATGGCGCACGCGGTTGATCCGCACAATACGAATTTCGTCGGCGATTTCGTAGACTACGCGGTGGTCGCCGACTCGGATGCGCCAGTCGTTCTTACCTCCCGCGAGTTTGCGGCAGCCGGGTGGACGAGGGTTGGTTGCGAGCGCTTAAATCGCGACGATTACGCGGTCGTGAATCTCGGACGATAGGCGCGCGAGATCTTTCTCCGCTGAGCCTTCGAGCAAGACCCGATACACTTTATTACCGCCGCGCGGCGAGATAGTCTTCCAGCGGACGATAGGTCAGCGGTCTGCGACGGGCGCGTTTGAGCCACGAGACGTCTTCGGCGTCTTCGACCCGTTCAAGCAGATTCTGATAGTCCTTGATCGCGAGAATAACTGAGACGGGCTTTCCCTTGTGCGTCACAATTTCGGGTTCGGGAAGGGTCGCTTTCACGCAGGCAAGCTAGTGAGAGCGCCTAGACTAACACAAATCTAAGTTCGCGGCGATGTGGCCACGGCCGCGCCCCATACCCTCACACGAGCAGCAACGCCGGTGACTCGAGCAGTTGCTTGAGGGCGTTCAAGTATTGCGCGCCCACTGCGCCGTCGACCACGCGGTGGTCGCAGGAAAGAGTGAGGGTCATCGTCTGGCCGATGACGATCTGGCCGTTTTTCACGACGGGCTTCGTCACGGTCGTGCCGACGGCGAGGATCGCGGCGTTGGGCGGGTTGATGATCGCGCTGAATTTCGGGATGCCCATCATGCCGAGGTTAGAAACGCAGAAGGTCCCGCCAGTAAACTCGTCGGGCTTCAGCTTCTTTTCCTTTGCACGTTTGCCGAGCGATTTGGCCTCGGTGCTGATTTGGAAAATATTCTTGAGATGCGTGTCGCGGATGACGGGCGTGATCAGGCCGTCGTCGATTGCGACGGCGAACGAGACATGCGTGGCGGCGAAGTAGCGGATTTGAGAGCCTTCCCACGAGCCGTTGACGGCGGGGACGCGACGGAGCGCCTCGGCGCTGGCCTTGAGGACGAAATCGTTGACGGAGAGTTTGACGCCTTCCTTTTCGAGTCCGGTGTTGAGCTGCTCGCGCAGAGCGAGGAGTGGGGCGGCGTCAATTTCGATTTCGACGTAGAAATGTGGGAGCTGCGTCTTCGATTCGACGAGGCGCCGGGCGATGGCCCCGCGCATGTTGGAAACGGGGACAGCGCGCTCTTCTTGGATCGGGCCTTTCCGATTTAGTGGGAACGGATCTTCGCCGCCTTTTCTGGCTCCAAGTGCGGCGGGGTTTTTCTCTCCGGCGAGAACATCGGCGCGCACGATGCGGCCGCCGGGACCGGAGCCGGTGAGGCGGGCGGGATCGATGCTCTTTTCGGCGGCGAGTTTTTTGGCGAGCGGGGAAATCTTCACGCGACCTTCGGTCGTATGAACAGGTGACGGATGACTGGAGACAGGAGACGGGGCCGGCGCAGCGACTTTCTTTCCATTGTCGACTGTCACCTGTGCCGCTGGAGCCGGCGCCGGCGTCGGAGTCGCAGCGACGGGCGCCGGCGCTTTCGACACCGGAGCGCTAACTGTTTCACCCGGCTTGCCGATGGCGCAGAGCGGATCGCCGATGGCGACTTGCGCGCCAGCGGCGAAAAAGATTTTCAGCAGGGTGCCATCGAAAAAGCTCTCCAGCTCCATCGTGGCCTTGTCAGTTTCGACTTCGGCGAGCATGTCGCCGGATTTCACGGTATCGCCTTCCTTTTTCAGCCACTTGACCAGCGTGCCCACCGTCATGGTGTCGCTGAGTTTCGGCATGTCGATGATGTTGGCCATGGATGGTATGAAACGGTCGGATTTTCGTCACAGAGACCACAGAGGCTGCACAGAGGTCACGGAGAAAAATGAATTACTCTGTGAACTCGGATTTGTGCGCCTTTGGTGCATTGGACCTCTGTGCTCTCTGTGGCTCAAAGTTTTTAAGCCAAGGCTTCTAGCGCCGCCTTGATGACGCGCTGCGGGTTCGGGAGCTGCTCGGTTTCGACGGGCGGGCTGTAGATGGCCGGGGCGTCGATGGTCGCGAGGCGATGAATCGGGCCGTCGAGTTCGTCGAAGGCCTCCCGCTGGATCATGAACGCGAGTTGGGAGCCGACGCTGGCAAAGGGTTTCTGCTCCTCGACAATCAGGACGCGGTGCGTCTTCGCGACAGACGCGAGCACGGTGTCGATGTCGAGCGGACGAATCGTGCGCAGATCGACGACCTCGACCGAGACGCCGTGTTCCTTCGCGAGATGTTCGGCGGCGGCGAGCGAGTGAATCACGCAGCGGCCGTAGGTGACGATCGTGAGATCGGTGCCCGCGCGTTTCACGTCGGCCTTGCCGAGGGGGACGATGATTTCACCATCGGGGACTTCGCCCTTGTCGCCGTAGAGAATGGTGTTTTCGAGGAAGAAGACGGGATCGTTGTCGCGGATGGCGGATTTGAGGAGGCCCTTCGCGTCATAGGGTGTGGCCGGGACGACGACCTTTACGCCGGGGTGATTGGCGAGGACGTTTTCCGGCGTGTGCGAATGCGTGGCGCCGACGTTTGTGCCGCCGTTGGCGGGGCCGCGGATGACGATGGGGCAGTTGATCTGGCCGCCGCTCATGTAGCGGACGTTGGCGGCGTTGTTGAGAATCTGGTCGAACGCCACCGAATAGAAACTCCAAAACATCAGCTCCATCACGGGCCGCACGCCGAGCATCGAGGCGCCGACGCCCAGGCCGATGAAGCCGGCCTCGCTGATCGGCGTGTCGACGACGCGCGTGGGACCGAACTTCGCGAGCAGGCCCTCGGTGACTTTGTAGGCGCCGTGGAACTGGCCGACCTCCTCGCCCATGACGACGACGTTGGGATCGCGCTCGAGTTCTTCGGCGAGGGCGTGGCGGATGGCTTCGCGGTAGGTGATCTGAGGCATCGGAAAAATCAGTGGGCGGGTGACAGAGGACAGGAGACAGAGAAACGGCTCAGTCGAAGAAGAGGCGGCCTTGGGATTTGCGCTCGGTGGGATGGTCGGCCTCCCAGTAAACGTCCTTCTGGATGTCCTCGACGGTCGGGTAGGGGCTCGCCTCGGCGAAGTCGGCGGCGGTGTCGGCCTCGGCGCGGGCGTCAGTGTGGATTTTTTCCATCAAGGCCTCGGTCAGCACGCCTTCGGCGGTGAGGATGACTTCAAAGACCTGAATGGGATCCTTCGTGCGGCGGTATTCCTCGACCTCGGCCTTGCTGCGGTAGGTATTGTCGGGATCGGCGACCGAGTGGCCGCGGTAGCGATAGGAGTCGATCTCGACCGTGCTCGGTCGGGACTCTTCGCGCGCGAGGGTGAGATACTTATCCATGCACGCCCGCACTTCGTAAACATCGTGGCCGTTGCACTGGCCCCAGGGCATGTCGTAGCCCTCGGCGCGCTTGGCGAGTTCGCCGGCGGAGGAGCGCGCCTGGCTCGTGCCCATTGAGTAGCCGTTGTTCTCGATCACGAACACGACCGGCAGATTCCAGAGGGCCGCGAGATTGTAGGCTTCGTGGACCGCGCCCTGATTGACGGCGCCGTCGCCCATGAACGCCATGGCCGCGCCCTTCTTGCCCTGATATTTCAATGCGTAGGCGAGGCCGGTGCCGAGGGGAATCTGGCCGCCGACGATGCCGTGGCCGCCCCAGAAATTCCGTGTAGGATCGAAGTAGTGCATCGAGCCGCCCTTGCCCTTCGAACAGCCGGTGATCTTGCCATAGAGCTCGGCCATGAGCGGGTTCAGCTCCATCCCAACGGCGATGGCGTGGCCGTGGTCGCGATAGGCAGTGATGACGTGGTCGTGTTTGCCCATCAGCGAACAGCAGCCGACGGCGACCGCTTCCTGCCCGATGTAGAGATGGAGAAAGCCGCCGATCTTCTTCGCCTGATAGGCCCGCAAGCTGCGCTCTTCGAAGCGCCGGATGCGCACCATGGTGCGGTAGAGGTCGATCTTCTGCGCAGGCGTGAGCGCGGCGTTGACCGGCGCGCGGCTGAAGTCGGGGCGCGCGGCGGTGGCGTCGGCTTTGGGTTTGGCAATGGTGCTGGTTTTCTTGGTCACAGAGAGTCGTGGAAAATGTGGAACGGAAAAGTGTCCGGCCCTTTGCAGCGAAATCAAGCGCGATTCATGCCGCGCGCGTCATCAGCGGTTTCCCTCCGCGCCATAATGGGCGCGGCTACCTCGCCGCGCCCGTCGCCGCGCCCAGCAAGGCGCGGTCGAAATCATCCGGTTCCTCGCCCGAAAAATTAACGCCCGTCATTCGAACGCCGGCTCGTAACCTTCTACGGGGCGGGCGGCGAGGCGGTTGCCCATGATGAGCCGGGCGCAGGCGTTCCAGCGGAGCAGGGCGTCGTCGTTGCCGGGCGGGCGAATTTTTTCCGCCTTCTCAAACCAGTCCATCGCCTCACGCAACAGCTCGAAGGCCGCAAAGCCAGTGCCAGGCGAGCCTTGGGTGAGTTGATATTTGCCGTTCCGCTCGCAGACGATGCCGGCATAGTAACACCGCTCGTAATCGTCGCGCAGCCGGCCGACGACTTCGTGCAGCCGCGTGGCGCTCACGGCGTAGCCCTTGCCGAAACGATCGGTCATGGCCAGCAGCAGCGTCACGAGCGCCTTCTGGTTGTCGGGCTCAGTGGCGAGCACATCGAGGCAGATGCTCTCGGCTTCGGCCGGCTCGTTGAGCAGGCGGTAGCGCATCGCCTTGTCGAGCGCGGCGGGGATGGCGTCGAGGTGCAGCGGTTTGAGATCGAACATGGGGGCGGGCGGAGGTTGAAGCGTTGAAACCGTTGAATCGTCAAACCGCCATAAACGTTGAAGCGTGAAAGCGGTGAATCGTTGATGCGTCGAGGCGGTGAAACGTGAAGAGTTGAATCGTTGAAACGTGAAGGGAGCAGTCGGAGCGATGTCCACCGATGCAGGGCCTACGATATATCGCGTCAACGCCTCCACGCTTCAACGCATTTCTAACGCTTCAACGCTTCGGCGCCTTCTCCCCCACCACCGCCGCTCTCGCCTGCTTCACCAGCCAGCCCAGCGGATCGTAGAACTCGTCCACCACACGCTCCTTCAGCGGAATGATGGCGTTGTCGGTGATCGTGATGCTTTCCGGGCAGACCTTGGTGCAGCACTTGGTGATGTTGCAGAGGCCGACGCCGTGCGCTTGTTTCAACTCCGGGAGGCGGTCCTCCGTGTCGAGCGGGTGCATCTCCAGCGCGGCGGTGTAAACCAGAAAACGCGGGCCGATGAATTCCTCGTGCCGGTGGTGCTCGCGCAGGACGTGGCAGACATCCTGGCAGAGGAAACACTCGATGCACTTGCGGAATTCCTGCACGCGGTCGACATCGGCCTGCACCATCCGCCACGTGCCGTCGGGCGCATCGGGCGCGCGCGGCTTGAAGGGCTTGATTTTTTTCTTCACCCGGTAGTTCCACGACAAATCGGTCGCGAGATCGCGCACGACGGGAAACGCCTTCAGCGGCTCGATGGTCACGGGCCGGTCGAGCGGGATTTGGCTGAGACGCGTCATGCACATGAGCCGCGGCATCCCGTTCACCACGGCGGAGCACGAGCCGCATTTGCCGGCCTTGCAATTCCAGCGGCA
>SIBG01000059.1 GCA_009695305.1 Opitutus sp.
AGCGCTTCTTCACGCCGGGGGAGATCGACGATCTACTCAAGCTGACCGCCTTCCTCGCGACGTAGCCGAACGGGTGGCGGGCGAACACGAGCCACGCGCGAAATCCAACGCACCCTACGATGCCCGTCCCCAGTGGCACCCCTGGCTGCCCGGCGTGGATCAAATCGAGAACTTTTGAAGCGAATCCCACATTTTCAGAGGGAGACCCGCTGGGGAACTCGAAGGTGAGTCAAATTATGGCACCGACAGGGCGGGCCGGCAACCGGCTTTCTCGTCATCAATTCGCCTCATTCGCTTCAACCGCCGTGGATGAAACCACGAACTTTTGAAGCGAATCAAAATGCGGGCTGCGATGGTGGGGTGCCTTGGTTCCTGCCGCGCGCGGCGCGGTCCGGTTCACCGACGGGCGGCGAGTGTGGCGGAGGGCAGTCGGTTGTCGTTCATCAGCGAAACGATTTCCTGCGGTTCGAGGCCGCGGTCGGCGATGAAGAGTTCGTCGAGGTCGCCGCGGAATCGCTGCTGCCGCGGCCCGTCCGCCCCGAGGCGGGCTCCGAGCCAGACGAGGTCGGCGAGAGCGGCATTTTCCACCACGGCGGGGCCGCGCCTCTTGCCGGGAATGGTGGTGCTGCTCTCCAGGCGTCCGTCGACATATTGCTTCACTTGCACGGGCACCGTTGGGTCGTCGTCGCCGGGACTGAAGCACACGGCGATATGATGCCAACGACCGTCGCGGAGGTTGGTAAGGCCCACGGCCTGGCCGCCGCCGAAGTCGGTGCGCAGCGCGCCGATCGGGCCGTCGTTGCGGTCGCGGTTCCAATTGATCCCCACGTGACGATTACCGAGCTTCCGGTTGTGCGCGAACCAGGTGACCATCGAGTAGGCGTCGGACAGGGGCGCGTCTTCCGGAACGCGCACCCAAAAGGCGAGGGTGTGCGGCGTATTGCCGGAGAGGCCGGGGAACCGGGCCTGCCCGTAGTTCTGGCCGTCGAACCGGAGCGCCTGGCCGCGGCGACCGGCGGTTTGTGCCGGGGCCGGCCCGTGGAGCTGCGTATCGAATGTCCGCTCGGTCGCCTCAGCCGGCGTCGCGCGAAACGCCCCATCGGTCGCCCGGTCGAACGACCAGTGCAGGTGGCGCGTCACCACGGCCAGACGGTCGAGCGCGAGCGGCTCGGTGAACAAGGCGAATTTTCGCGCGCTGTCGTTGACGTCCGACACGCCGGTGGGCGCGAAGCGGCGCGATGCTCCTTCCTTAAGCAGGATCGTCTCCTGGCCTGCGCCGCGAGATGCTGCCTCGACCTCGCCCTTGAGCACGAAGACTTCTGCGCCCCCGGCGTCTGCCACCATGGTAAACTCAGTGCCGAGATCGACGACTTCGACGGCGGCATTCGACACGCGGAAGCCGATCGCCTCGGGCGGCACGCTGGCCTTGAGCGTGCCGCGAAGCAGGGTGACATCCCACGCGGAGTTGATGTGTAAAGACGCCGTGCCTTCGAGGACCACGCGTGCACCGGAATCAAAGGTCACCTCCGCCACGCCGCTCACGAGTTCCAGCTTCTGTCCCTTCCGCACGAGGGCGCCGGTGACCAGCGAGCCGGCGGCCCACTGCGAACCTTTGGCCCCGGTAAGACGGCCGACAAAATCGCTGGGCTGGGCTAGGCTCCCCGCCTCTTCGGCGCCGGGGCGGCTGGCAAAAAACAAGCCTACAGCGAGGGCCGCCGCCGCAGCCAGCGCCGTGGCCCACCAGAAAGGGAATCGCAAAGGCCCGGCTGCGCGCACGGGAACGTCCGGTGCCTCGGTGTGCACTTCCGCCGCGTAGGAATGGAGGCTCGCGGACTGACCGAGGGCACGCACGTAGTGCCGTCGCGCGGCCTCGGAGTCGCGCAGCCAGCCGGCCAAGCGCTCACGCTGTGGACCGGCTAACGTGCCATCTACGACCGCGCCGCAGAGGGTGTTTAGCTCGAGGACCTCAGAGTCGGTGAGATTCACGCCGAACCTCCGTGGTGGCCGCGCTGGCCGAGTTCGTGGGTCACGCAATCGTGCAGGACTTTGCGCAGGCGGTTGAGCGCCTTGTAAGCGGCCTCCATCGAGCGTCCGCTGCGCTGTGCCGCCTCGGCCACGCCGCTGCCGGGCTCGTAGCGCGTGAGCAGGAGGTCGCGGTCGCGCGCGGGGAGTTTTCGGAGACAGCCCGCGAGCGCCTCGTGCCGCTCATCGAGTTCAGGTCGCAGCTCGACGGCTGTTTGCGCGACTGCGGCCAACACCTCGTCGTCAAAGATGACCTTGGCACGGGCGAACTTTTGGCGGGAATAACGGATGCGCCACCACGCGATCTGACATGCCCACGCCACGAAATCGGTGCCGGCGGTGAACTCGTCGAACTTCTCGCAGATCACGACGCTCGTCTCTTGCAGCAAGTCCTCCGCGTCGTGCCGGTCGGGCACGAGCGTGTAGATGTAGGCGAAGATCTGCCGCTGATGCCGCGTCATCAGTGCGATGAGCCGCTTGCGGCTGTCGGCTTCATTGGAGGAGGAGGAGGGCATGATGCGCGGAGAGGGGCGGAGCGTTTGCAGATCCGCCGCAGGGCTCAATGCGAGAGTGTGTAGGCGAAGTAGACCCCGCGGCCGACGCCGAGATTCCCGCGCTGGTCCACGTAGTCGCGGTCGAGGAGGTTCTTCGCGCTGACGCGCACGTTGTGGCGGGTGCGGATGGATGCGGTGTTCCAGCTGTAGCTCAAGCCGGTGTTCACGAGCGCGTAGCTCGGGGCGTTGACGTTGCGGCGGGCGTCGGTGAGCGCGGCGGTGGAGTTCGGATAGGCCATGCCGGAATAGGTTGCGCCGCCATTCCACGCGAGGCCCTTCAGGCTGCCGCGGGCGAAGGAGTATTTCCAGGCCACGCTGCCCTGATCGACGGGCACGCTCGCGGGACGCCGGCCGACATCGGTGACAGCATTGCCGTTGTAGAGAATCCGCGCGTTCACGAAGCCGTAGCTCGCCGTGGCAGTGAGCTGCGGACTCACGCGCCACGAGGCCTCGAACTCCACGCCCTTGGTGTTTTGGCGACCGGCGGCGACGGTTTCGTTGAGGCCGGTGATGGGATCACGCTGGGTGGTCTTCACGCCCTCGCGGTCGATGTAGAACCCGCCGAGGGTAAACACGAGGGTGTCGTCGAGCAGCGCGGCTTTGACGCCGTAGTCCCAGCCGGCGGAGGTTTCGTTTTCGAGCCGCGGATCACCGAGGCGGGCGACCTGGCCCTGGGGAGAAAACGAACTGCTGCGGCTCGCGTAGAGCGAGATCTGCTTCGTGGCTTTGAAATTCACGCCCACGCTGGGTGACCACGCGTTGTCGGTGTAGTTCGAGACGGCGCCGCGGTTGGAGAGAGCGCCACCGGCACGGTTGTATTGGTCGCCGAAGGTGAAGTTATACGTGACGGCATCGTGGCGGAGGCTGCCGAAGGCGAGGAGCCGGCCGTTCAGGAACGTAGACTGCTGGCGGAGGAGGAAGCCCTGCACATCCCAGCGCGTCTTGTCGCGACGTGTGATGATGTTGAACGCGGAGCGCGGCGGGAGCGTGTAGTCGGGATTGGCGAGTAAAATGCCGTTGATCGTCCACACGCGAGTGTTCGGGCTGCGCTGTTCGCGGTAGCGCCAGTTTTGCGAGTAATCGAGCGTGAGGAGGGTCTTGTGCTTCACGGCGCCGCCGTTGGTCGCGTAGTCGGCGAGCGTGTCGATCTGCACGCCGCCGCCGTCTTCGTTGAGTGGGTCGACGATCACGTTGCCGCGGCCGAAGCGGCCCGTGCGCGGGTCGAACTGATCGCTACTGCCACTGTTGAAATTGAAGGCGTGCCGCGCGTAGGCGTAGGCGCCGGCGTGCGTGGACCAGACCTGATTGTAGCGTTTGTCGTAGATGAGATAGAGCGAGGTGAGTTCGCGGTTCTGCACGGAATCGGGGCCCCCCTGGCTCACGTGCGCGAGGTCTTTGCGCTGAATCGCGGAGTAGGTGCGCGTGGTCGTGTTGTATTCGAACGGAATCGTGGAGGTCGCGGTGACAGACTTGCGCTTCGACCACTCGAGGTCGAACACTAGCGTGCTGCCGTCTTTGAACTTCGCCAAGATACTTTCGCTGATGAGGCGGTTGCGGGAGTTCGCGAACTGCGTCTCGGAACCGACGTTAGTCGCCTGCGCGCTGAACAGCTGGGCGAACTGCACGCCGCCGAGGGAACCGAGGGGCGTGTTCACGCTGATCTCGCCGCGCAGCATATCGAGACTGCCGGTCGTCACCGACAACCGCTCGGAGCGCACGCCGAGGCGGGGGCGCTTGGTAACGAAATTGATCAGCCCGGCGGGCGAGGTGGAGCCGTAGATCGCGGCGTTGGGGCCCTTGATCACTTCGATGCGGTCGGTGTTCACGCGGTCGTTGAGACCGAGGCGGTAGAAGCCATTGCGCAGCGTGAACGTCGCGCCGTAGCCGCGGAGATTGGAATTTCCCTGCGTGTCGACGCCGTTGAGATTGGCCGTGTAGGCGATGTCCGAGGCGAGATCAAAGAAGTCGAAGTCGTTCATGAACTCGCTCGTGATCACGCTCACACTAAACGGGAGATCCTTGATCTGCGTGGCGACGCGCGTGCCGGTGACGGACTCCGATGCGATGTAGCCGATGTCAGAACTTTCCTTCACGGTGAACTCGGAGAGGAGCACGGTCTGGTCGGTTTTTTCCGCGGCCTGACCGGAGGCGACGAAAGCGGTGAGAGTGAGCGCACAGAATGCGCGGTGGTTGGTTTTTAAGAAACGCATGGAGGTTGGTTCGTGAAAATTGGATTACTTGCTTGCGGGTTGATACGGCGGCAGCGGTGCCGGAGGCTTCGCCCGCGAGGGCGGGACGGGTTTTTCGTCAAAGGTCCGCGGCTCCATGATTTCGACGCGCGTGCCATCGGGGTCGTAGTAGTTGATTTGGCGTTTGCCGTTCACGCCGGTCTTCATCGCGTCGGGCGCCTTGAGGCCGGGCGGGAGCGGGCGGCTCGCCAAAATGGCGGCGGCCTTCTCGACATCGTCCACTTCGAGACAGATGTGATGCTTAGTGAGCATCACGTCGCGCGTCGGCGCCCGGGCATAGAGCATGAACTCCACGTAGTCTTCGCCGTCGGGCACGCGCATGTTGACCCAGCTGAGGGTTGCGCCGCCGCCGCCGCGCCAGATCTCGGTAAAGCCAAGGATCTCGCCGTAGAATTTCATCGAAAGATCGAGCTGGCCGACCATCACGCCCACGTGACTCATGCGGGTGGAGATGCGGCGATCCGACATGAATTTCCCCTTCTCCCGGACGGTCCAGCTGTCCGGCAGATATTCGACGATCTCGACGGTATTTCCGTTCGGGTCCTTCACGAAGTAGTTCTTGTTGCCGATTTTCCCGATCGCGGTCTTCGGCGGCACTGCCACCCCTTTCGATTGGAGATAAAGCCGCATCGCCTCGGCGTCGTTGGTCTCGATGGCGATGTGGTAGAGGCGATCCGTCTCGGGCGAGACCTCGGAGCCGGGAAACAGCTCCACGGTCTGGCGGTCGTTGATCTTGATCCACACGAGTTGCTCCTTCGGGTCCTTGCGCGGAATCGAGAAGGGCGACTCGTAGCCGAGGAATCCCTCGTAGAAAGCGCGCGCCTTCGCCATGTCGGAGACATAGAAAGCGGCGTGAGAGATGCCCGTAATGCGCGGGCGTTGGGGCGCATCCTGCGCGACCAGCGGCGCGACGACGAGCACGAGCAGAAGTGGAAGTCGGAGTTTCATGGGGCAGCTATTTCGTTGGGAAAATTCGTTCACTTCGCGCCCGGGACGGTGACGCCTTTCGGCAATCCGCCGACGGGGCCGGACACCGGAGGGAGTTCGCTCGCTTGCGGTGCGACCTGAACGAGGTTCGGCGTTACGTCGGCGTCGATGTCGCGCACGGCCCAAGTTATGCCGCCAATCAAGATTTCCTGAAAGACGGGGTTGAGCCAGTTGTCCTCGCGGTGGCCCATCGAGGTATAGAACACGCGGCCTTTTCCGTGCATGCGTGCCCACGTCGAAGGGTAGACCGGGCGCTGGTAGGGAGTGTCCCAGCCGACGGGCGGCCAGTCCTTGGTGCCGGCAAACGGATCCTTCATCGCCGCCGTGTCCTGCACGAGCAGCACGTGCAGATCGGGCGCAAAATTCACCATCGAATACCACTCCTCCAGCAGCTCGAAGCTCGCGCCACGCGTCGCGAAGCCGGGGAATTTCGGGTCCGTCACGATCACGCGGCCGACTTGTTGCGTCCCGTGGATGATCAACTCGCCACCGAGCATGCGGAGGTAGGGATCGGTCTTGTCACCGCGGTTTTGATAGCGCCAGGTGCGCGGCTGGTTGGTGTTGGTCTCCGCGGTCTCGTCGGTATGAAACGTGTCCGCCGCCGAGTGCGCGCCGATGAAGCCTTTCCCGCCGGCGATGGCGTCAAGGAGCGCCTGCTTGCCGGCGGGCGTCATCGGCGGATGGCCATCTTTGCCCGGCGAGAGCAGGTCGCCGCTCGTGTAGAAAAAATAGGCGTCGAATTGCGCGAGATACTCCGGAGAAAATTTGCTCCCATCCTTGGAGAACGTGAACGCGAGCCCGTGCTTCGGCCCGAGTTCCGACAAAACCTGCTGGCACCAACTCGGCTGGCCCCCGCGCTCGCGCACGACGCTGTGCTCGAAGTTCGAGCACTTGCTGAAGAACAGAATTTTCTTCGCGGGCGCGGCGACGGCGACGGCGGCGGAGGCGACGGCGAGAGTGCAGACGAGCAGGAGGGATTTCATGGCAAACAGGGGATTGCGCGGTGGGATAGCCGAAGTGTGGGGATGGGTGCCGCGCGGTTGAACGCGAACGCAGCGGCTAACGTTTCTCCTCTGGGGTGTAGAAGGGGCCGAGGAGATCGATGACCTTGTGACGGAGCGTCGCGGGATCGACGGGGCCGTTGTGGCGCCACACGATTTTTCCGCCGGGTGCGATCAGGACGGTGTGCGGGAGCGGGCCGGGCCACTCGGGGTCGAGGGATTTCACGAGTTCATCGGTGCTGGCGCCGGTGTAGAGGAAGTTGAGTGCAGTGCGGCCTTCCGCGGCGAGGAGGCGTTTGAGGCGGCCGGGCGTGGCGACGTGCTGCTTTTCGAGAAACGCCTTCACCTGCTGACGCATCTTCACGTCGTCCATCGAGATCGTGACCATCTCGAAGTCGCGGTTGCCGACGCGGCGGGCGAGCGAGACGAGTTCGGGGAACTCGGCGACGCAGGGCGCGCACCAGGTGGCCCAGACGTTGACGAGACGCAGGCGGTTGGAGTCGTTCTTCGCGAGTTTGGCCACGCCGGCCGCGTCGATGAGTTCGAGATTAACGGGCTCGGATTTCCATTTATCCTCGGCCTGGGCGATGTCGTCGCGCTTGGTGTTCCACTTCGTGGAGCAGCCCATGACGATGGTCTTCGGCTTGGTGACGGGCTGGCCGGCGAGCAGCTCGGTAATGGCGTTGCGTGTGTCGTGCGAAGTCACGGTCTTGGGATCTTCGAAACGCGAATCGTCCACGCGGCCGACGTAGCGGAGCTTCCGCTCCTGATCGAAGAGGAAGACGTGAGGCGTCGCGAGGCAGCCGTAGGCCTTGGCTGTCGTCTGGGTGTCGCCGTCGTAGAGATAGGGAAACGGAAAACCGGAGTCGCGGGCGTAAAGTTTCATCTCCTCGTAGCCGTCGTTGTATTTACTGTAGCCGAGTTCGTCCACACGGACGCTGTCCGGGCTGTTGGGGTTGATGGCCACGACCTCGACTCCCTGCGCCTTGAACTCCTTCGCCATCGGGATGAGGCGCGTCTCCGAGGCGTGTGAGTAGGGGCAGTGGTTGGAGAGGAAGACCACCATCAGGAGCTTCGCCGCCCGGTAGTCGGCGAGCGTGTGCGTCTTGCCGTCGATGCCGAGGAGCTTGAAATCGGGTGCGCGGTCTCCGAGTTGGAGCGTAGTGGCGTCGGGCGGCAGACCGCCGGTGATCTCACCCTTCACTGAGGTGCCGGGAGCTTTGTTAGAGCCACCCTTCTTCTTCTTTCCGGCGGGCTGGTCGGCGGCGAGGGTGATCACGCTCGAGAGCAGCGTGAGAAAGACAAACAGGAGCGGAGATTTCACGAGAGGGGGAGGAGGGAGCGGGGATTCGCAAGGTGAGCGAGGCCGATTGACGCCACAAACCGCAGCGATCGCTCGCGTCGGCATGGCAGCAGTGCGATGGGCGTCGAACGCCCAAGCCCGACGTGCGACCGCGGGTCGGGTGGCGTCGACGGGCACACGGAGCCGACCTATTTTTTCTCGGTCGCAGCCGGCTCCGCTTTATTTTTTCCGCCTTCTTTTTTCTCGCCGCCCTTTTTCGAACCGGGCGGCTTGATGGCGGCGATCTCGGCGTCATCGAGCTTGCCGTCGCTGTTCTTGTCGTAGGTGGCGAATTCGCCCTTTGGTTCGGCGGCAAACGCCTTGCGGACGGCCACGATCTCGTCGCCATCGATGGCACCGTTCTTATTGGTGTCGTATTTGGTGAAAATGCGGGCCTTGGGACCTTCGGCCGCTGATGCGCCGAGTGGGGCAATAACAACGAGCAGGCCGAGAGCGGCCGCGAGCACAGGGATTTTTTTCATGAAGGGTTTGGAAGAACTAAAGAATTAATAGCGCGAACGCGGAGGATCGGGACAAACGGTGGTGGGCTAAAGTTGCCGGACGCAGGGCGGAGCTACTTTTTCTCGAGCACCCAGATGTTGCGAAACTGGAGCGGCATCCCGTGTTCCTGGAGCATGAGCGGTCCGGTCGGCGCCTCGCCGAGCCGGCCCGCCGCGCCCGTCGGTGGATCGAGCTCTTGATCGCGGTAAATCTCCACGCCGTTGAGGCGCACTGTGGCGCGCGGTTTGGCGATCTTCTTGCCGGCGGCATCGAAGCGCGGGGCGGTGAATTCGATATCGAGGGTCTGCCACTCCAGCGGGGCGCGCGACGCGCGGGTTTTCGGTGTCGTGCCCTTCGGTGTGCAGTTGCCGAGGTTGCCGCACGCATTGCCGTCCGTGCGGCCGTAGGTCTCGTTGATATCGACCTCGTAGCGCGCCTGAAAATAGATGCCGCTGTTGGTCGGCGCACCGAGGGTGCGAAACTCCGCATGCAGCCGGACGTCGCCAAACTTTTGGCGCGAGATCAGTGAATCGCTCGCGGGCACGACCTCGACGGCCCCGCCGTCGACGAGTTTCCACTTCGCGGGTCCGTCTGCCTTGAGCCAGTCCTTGCCGGCCTTCTTCGCCCACGCGTCGAGATTTTTTCCGTCGAAGAGCACGACGGCACCGGCGGGCGCCTTCGCGCCGAGCGTCGGCGATTCCGGCGTGGCGGGCTGCGCTCCGGGTTTGGCGGGGACGAAACGGCTGTCGACCGCCTGTTCGGCGGCGACGGCGGATAAGCCCGTGGCGATCAATGTGAGGAAAACGGCAAGTCGTTTCATGGGGGATTTATTCAGGCGGTCGCGGCGATGGCCTGCCGCACGTCGGCGAGGAATTCCGGCACGGCCTTGTAGGGGTCTTTCGGCGCGGTGCCGCCGCGGGACGACAGTAACTCGATCGGCAGGTAACCGCGGTAACCCGCGACTCGGACGATTTTCAGCAAGCGCACCAAGTCGGTCGGCGCGGTGGCCTCGTTTTCAACGCCCTCGGTGCCCTGCTTCACCTGCCAGTTTACGGCGTAGGGCGCGGCTTTGGCGATCTCGGTATAGTTGTCGGCAGCGCGATAGTAGCCGGTATCGACGATCGCTCCGCACCACGGAGAGTCGATGCGCCGGAGGAGGGCGATCTGGTCGTCGGCGGTTTTGATGAAGTCGCCGTGATTCTGCACCCCGATGATAACGCCGAATTTCCCTCCGTGGTCGGCACAGGCCCGGATGTCATCCGCGACCCATTTTTCCACGTCGTCGCGCGATGCACCCTTCGAAACCGACTGCCAGTTTTCCGCGCGCATCTGGGTGTCGGCGAAGACGCGGATCACTGGTGCGCCGAGCTTCGCGGCGACCTCGATCCATTTCTTGATCCGCTCCACATCGTGGGCGCGTGCAGCCCGATCCGCGGTGGTGAAATTATTCCCCAGGCCGGTGCCGCTAATGCCGAGGCCGAGGTCGAAGCACCGCCGCTTCAGCTCGTAAATCAACTTGTCGGTCGGCACACCGAGACCGTTTTTCTCGTAGCCAGGAAAATAATAACCCGTGGGGTCGATCGCATCGAAATTCGCCTTGGCGCAAAATTCGGCAAACTCGACCAGGCTCATCGGGCCTTTTCCGCCGGTCCCGAGTTGCTTCGCGAATGAGTAGGCGTTGCACGATACCTTGAGCTGCGCTCCGCCGATTCGCGGGATTGGCGCGACGGCGGCTTGAGCGGTCGGGCCGCCAAGGACGACTCCACCGGCCGCGGCGGCGAGCGGGAGCAGGGAGGCGGATTTGAGGAAGTCGCGACGGGACAAATATTCGTTCATGGCGGTAGGGGAAAAGGAGGGCGTAAAGATTCAAATAGCCGCAGCCCGCCCGATTGGGACAATCATTCGCAGGGAAATCGCTGTCCCGATTCGGCGTCGCCGCGCTATTTACTCTGTCACCACCCCATGCGCCTCCCCGCTCTTCTCCTCGGCACCCTCGCGTGCCTCCTCGCACCACTCGCCGCCAAGACCGACTATTCGCGCGTGCCGTTCAGCCACCCTGGTATTCTGCTCAACCGCTCCCAACTCGACCTGATCAAGCAGCGCGTCGAAGCGGGAACCGAACCGCAGAAAACGGCCTTCGCCACGCTGCTCGCGAGTCCGCTCGCCGATTTGAACTACACCCCGAGCCCGCGCGCCACCATCGAGTGCGGCCCGAACTCACGACCGGACCTTGGCTGCAAGGACGAGCGGCGTGACGCCACCGCCGCCTACACGCAGGCGCTCGCCTGGCACATCACGGGCAACGAAAAATACGCCCGCAACGCCATCCGCATCATGAACGCGTGGGCCGGCACGCTCACCGGCGGGCACATCAATGAAAACGGTCCCGTCCAGGCCGCGTGGACCGCCTCGGTCTGGCCGCGTGCCGCCGAGATCATTCGTTACACTTCGGAGTTCTGGGCAAAGGAGGACATCGCGCGTTTCCAAACAATGCTCGTCACGCAATACGTCCCTTCGCTCATCAACGGCTGCGACGAAAACGGGAACAAGGAACTCGCGATGGCTGAGGCGTTGATCAATATCGGCGTCTTCAACGACGACCGCATTACGTTTGCCCACGGTGTGCGCATGTGGCGCGGGCGCGTCCCCGCCGTCATCTACCTGAAGTCCGACGGCCCGTCACCGATCATGCCGCCGAACGGCCTTCCCGCCTCGGCCCCGTGGAGTAACAAAGGCGTCTTCCCGCCCTTCGTCGACGGCGTGCTCCAAGAGACGGCGCGCGATCCCCACCACGCCAACATGACGTTCTCCTCGCTCGTCAACGCCGCTGAGACCGCGCGCCAGCAAGGGCTCGATCTCTACGGCGAACAGGCCGCCCGCATCGTCGCCGCGATGGAATATCAAGCGCAGTTCCTCAAACCGAACACCACACCCGCACCCCCGAAAATCGTTTTCTCGCTCCAGCCCACATGGGAAATCGCCTACAACCATTTTCACACGCGCCTCGGCACGGCGCTGCCGAAGATGGCGGCTGTCATCCCGACGAATCGCCCCACCGGGGCGGATATGAATCACATGGTCTGGGAAACGCTGACGCACGGCGACATCGGCGCCGTGGGCCTGCCGGTGATGGGCTCCGGGTTGAAATAGCAGTTAGGAATGCGGCACGGCATTCGTTGGGTGATCTGTGGCGGCTGCTCGTCGGCGTGATCGATGTTGCGCAGATTGAGCTTATTTGCGCGTTAAAGTTGCGTGGTTTGTGGCGCGACCTACGCTCCGCGAAATGGCTAACCGCTTCTGGCTGCCCGGCCTCGAGGTCCGGGTGTTTCGCGCAAGGATCGGCTCCACCGCAGCCGAAATTTGTAGGCCCACGATGGGGCACTGGCATCGCTTATTTTTTCGTCACACGGTGTGGGCGATTCTCGTGGGGGCACTGTTTTTCTCCCGTGCGGCGGGCGCGGACCGGGTCACCGCTCAAGACAAAGAAGCGGCCACCCGGCGGTTTGTTTCGGTCGCTCAAAGCGCGGCGGCTGAGGTGACCGGGTCTGACAGCGCCGCCTTGCAGCGCGCGATGGATCTGCTGCGCCCGGGCGACGTGCTCGTAATCGGGCCGTGCACCTACCGGATGGACAATAGTCTTTTCGTCCCGTCCGGGGTCACCGTGCGAGGCACCAAGGGACTGACGGTTCTGCGCAAGAGTGCAGATGTAGAGAGTGCGCTCATCGAGGATGGGGACTACGGCGAGACCCGACTAATCGTGGCGGAGCCCGGCAAATTCCGAGTAGGCATGGGCGTGGCGGTAGCCGATGATTTGCTGCGCAGCGACTTGGACGTCAGCGTGACGACCGTTGCCTCGATTGAAGGGAACACGTTGCACGTGTCGCCGATGTTGCTGCGCGACTACAATGCCGAGCGGCATCATGCGTGGATCAGGAATTCGTTTCCGGTCCTGTGCGCAATCAATGCCGAGAAAGTCCTCCTCGAGGACCTCATCGTCGATGGCAACAAGGCCGAGAACGCGTTTCTCGATGGGTGCCGCGGCGGCGCCATCTATCTCTATCCGTCCAAGTGGGTGACGATCAGGAACTGCGTCGCACGGGGCTACAATGGGGACGGGATTTTGTTTCAGATCACCGAAGCTATCCAGGTCCTGAATAGTGAGGCGTCGGGCAACACGAGTCACGGCCTCCATCCGGGTGCCGGTTCCCTCCGTCCGCTGGTGCGGGACTGCACCTTTGCCCACAACGTGCGTGTCGGGCTGTTCCTCTGCTGTCGAGTCCGCGACGGTGTATTTGAGAGCAAGGCGATCGAGGAAAACGGGGAGCGTGGCATCTCCATCGGCCACAAAGACACAGACAATCGCTTCGTGGAAAATTCCGTGACGCGGAACGGCGTGGCGGGAGTCTTCTTCCGTCAGGAGACCTTTAAGAACAGCGGCCATCGGAATATTTCTCGCGCTAATACCGTAACCGACAACGGCACGGCTGAGAAGGGCTACGGATTCTACATTGCACCTTACGTCGAGGGGATCGAACTCCACGCCAACCGGATTGCCGATACTCGTCCCGCCTCGGCGCGGACGCAGCGCTATGGCATTTATCGGACGGCTGGCGCGAACGCGGTCCAGCTAACGGGCAACCAAATGTCGGGCCACGTAGCCGACGGGTATGCGGCGCCGGGGCGCCCGTAGCATTCTGCTGTGCTTTCGATTTCACCTTTCGCACCATGGATCAACCAACCTCGTTTTCTCTCATGCGCCACTTTCGTTTCTCCCTGCTGTCTTGCACATTCGCGGCCGGCGTCGCCGTTCTCGGCGCAGCGACTGCGCTGTGCGCTGCCGCGCCCCGCGTGCTTGAGCCGGGTCAACTGCCGGCCGACAGTCGGCTCGGGCCGCTCAAGGATCTAAACGGAAGTTTTCCGTGGACCCCATCATCGTCAAAAGCGGCGTGGGAAAAGCGCGCGGAAGCGCTGCGGCGGCAAGTGCTGGTCTCGCAGGGGCTTTGGCCGATGCCGACCAAGACGCCGATGAACGCCGTGATCCACGGGAAGATCGATCGGGGCGACTACACAGTGGAGAAGGTGTATTTCGAGAGCTTCCCCGGATTTTTCGTCACCGGTAATCTCTACCGCCCCAAGGGGAAAACGGGGAAGCTTCCCGGTGTGCTGTCACCGCACGGACATTGGGCGGATGGTCGATTCCACGATAACGAGCGCGGCATCAAACAGGAACTGGTTTCCGGAGCCGAACGTTTCGCTGAGAGTGGCCGAAGCCACCTGCAGGCGCGGCAGGTGCAGTTGGCGCGCATGGGCTGCGTGGCGTTCCACTACGACATGGTCGGCTACGCCGACAGCCAGCAAATCCCGTTTAAGGTGGCCCACCACGAGGATGCTCCGCCGCCGCGGCGTCCGGAGATGGAGGGTCTAGCCGCGTGGGGCTTCTTCAGCGCGCAGGCCGAGTCTCATGCGCTCAACGTGATGGGACTTCAGACGTGGAACTCGATCCGGGCATTGGATTTTTTGCTGAGCCTGCCTGACGTAGACGCCACGCGAATCGCCGTCAGCGGCGAGAGCGGCGGCGGCACCCAGACCTTTCTGTTGACTGCCGTGGACCCGCGCCCGGCCCTCGCATTTCCGGCCGTGATGGTATCGACCGGCATGCAGGGAGGCTGCAGTTGCGAGAACGCGTCGCTGCTTCGCGTCGGTTCCGGCAACGTCGAACTCGCCGCGCTGTTTGCGCCCAAGCCCCTCGGCCTCACATCGGCCCACGATTGGACACGGGAAATGACCACGAAGGGATTCCCCGAGTTGCAACGACACTACCGGATGCTGGGTGCACCTGAGAACGTCATGCTCAAGGCGGCCGTGCACTTTAAGCACAACTACAATTACGTGAGCCGGGCAGCGTTCTACAGCTGGCTGAACAAACACTTTCGCCTCGGTCTGTCCGAACCCGTCGTGGAGGAAGACTACCTGCGGCTGACCAAGGCCGAGATGTCGGTCTGGGATGCGCAGCACCCGGCACCCGCGGGCGGCGTGGAGGTCGAGCGGACGCTGCTCGGGCATTGGCATGCGGACGCCCAGCGACACATCGCGGAAGCCAGTAAATCGCCGGCCGAATTGCGCCGCATGGTCGCCGGGGCCGTCGATGTGTTGATCGGGCGAAACCTAGAGGAGGCGGGAGAAGTCGGGGTGTTACCCAAAGGCGAGAGCGAGGCCGCGGGCTACGTGCAGTCGCGTGCATTGCTCCAGAACAAGACTTATCGAGAAGAACTACCGATCATCGTGTTTTCGCCCCGTGCTCCAAATGGGCACACCGTAGTCTGGCTCACCGGAAATGGAAAAAGCGGACTCTGGCTGGCCGAAGGTTCGTTGCGTCCCGCCGTGGCTAAGCTTGTGGCCGCGGGCGCGACTGTCGTCGGTATCGATTTACTGTTCCAAGGTGAATTTACTGCCGATGGTGCCGCGGTGGCGAGTTCCCGTCGCGTGAAGGATCCGGCGAACGTTCCGGCGCTCACGTTTGGTTATAACCGCGCGCTGTTCGCGCAACGCGTCCACGACATCCTCACTGCAATCCAATTTGCCCGCCAGCAAAGCGGCGGCGCGAAAGCGGTTCACTTCGTCGGGGACCTGGGTGCCGGTCCGTGGGTGGCTGCAGCCCGGGCACAGGCCGGGGATGCGATTGCGTCCGCCGCCCTTGACACCGACGGATTCCGTTTCGCGAAAATTCTCGACGTGCACGACGTCAATTTCCTCCCGGGCGGAGCGAAATACTTCGATCTGACGGGGATGTTGGCGCTCCACGCGCCGGGCAGGCTCTGGCTGACAGGCGAAGCCAACCCGGCAATCGTCGAGCAAGCGTATGCGGCGGGTGGCATGCGGAAAAATTTGGTGCTCGCGGGCAAAACTGACGCGGACGCCATGGTGGCCTGGATCGCGGCGGGATTCTGAGTCCCATGGAACCGCCCACTGAGCTCAGGGAAAATTCGCCGCCGGCTGCGGGGCGGCTGCACTCGCTCGACGCGTTTCGCGGGCTCACGATGTTTTGGCTGCTGGGCGGCAAGGCCCTCGTGATCGGCGTCGCAAGCGCGTGTGGTATCGAGTGGGTGCGCTACCAACTCAATCACAGTGCGTGGGAGGGCGTGCGCTACTATGATCTGATCTGGCCGTCGTTCATGCTCATGGTGGGCGTTGCGGTGCCGTTTTCCTATGCTCGACGCTCGCTGACGCACACCCGTCCGCAAATCCTGCGCGACGCGTGGCAGCGTGCGGCGATTCTCTTCCTGTTGGGCTCGCTGCGCGAGTCGTTGTCCGACGGGGTGCCGCGCTTGATTGAACTCAGCAGTGCGCTGCAACCGATCGCCGTCGCCTACCTCGCGGCCGTGTATGCCGCGGGGCGTCCGGTCAAACTGCAGATCGGCTTCGCGACCGTGATCCTCGCAGGTTACGCGCTGTTGCTCGCGCTCGTCCCCGCGATGGGGCAACCTGCCGGGACCTACATTCCCAACCAGAATTTAGTGACGGCGGTCGATCTGAGCGTCCTCGGCCGCACACATCGAGACGGGTGGGGCACGGTCTTGAGCGTCGTGCCAACGATTGCGACGACGCTGGTCGGTCTGCTGCTCGGTCAGGTTCTGCTGTCTTCGCAACCGGTGCGGAGAAAACTGCAGGTGATCGGGTTCACCGGCCTGGGGTGTTTGGTTGGCGGTTTTGCTCTTAGCACGTTCGTCCCGGTGATCATGAAATTGTGGACGACTTCGTATGCGCTGATCGTTACGGGGTGGGCCTGCCTGCTGTTTCTTGGGTTTTATTGGATCATCGACGTGCGGGGGTGGCGACGATGGTCGTTCCCCTTGGTCGTGATTGGAGTCAACGCGCTGGCCGCTTACATGCTGCCGACGATTGTTCCGGTCAGTCGAATTGTGGGCACCTTTACCAAGCCGGCCGCAGCAAGCTTGGGGAACGCTGGCCCGATCTTATCGGCCGGTGGGGTTTTCTTCGTCGGCTGGCTGATCTTGTTTTGGATGTATCGGCGGAGAATTTTCCTGAAGACCTGAGCGCTTCGGCTCCCAGCGAGAAGCGTCTCGCCGGTTACAATCACGTGTCTGCGGTTTCGCAATTTGACCTAACCCCTCTATCCCGAAAACTAAATCCTCCCAAACGATATTCCCCGCTACGAGATACCGTGGTAGCGGCGAATTCCTTGGTCCACATACTATGAAAACCCGCTCATTTTTATCCAGGTTTTGCGTCATAGCCGCGCTGGTCTGTCTGGCGCGGGGAGCCTCCGCGCAACCGGCCGCCACCGGCATCATCGAGGGCCGCGTCACCCACCTCCGCACCGGAGACCCCGTCGAACTCGCCCGCGTGACTGTCGAGGGCACGTCGCTGGAAACGTTCACCGACTCCGGGGGCCAGTTTCGGCTCACCCAGGTGCCGACCGGCGCGGCCCGCGTGCGGGTTTTCTTCACCGGCCAGGATCAGCAGGCCGTCACCCTTTCGGTCGCGCAGAACGCGACTACGCAGTGCGCTTTCAGTCTCTCCTCCGGTCCACGCCCTCCCGCACCCTCCCCGGAGGGCTCTATCGTGAAACTGGACCAATTCGTCGTCACGTCCTCGAAGGAGATGGACGCCGCCGCCATCGCGATCAACGAGCAGCGTTTCGCCTCCTCCATCAAGAGTGTCGTCTCCGCCGATGAGTTTGGCAGCGTGCTCGAGAGCAACCCCGGTGATTTCCTGAAATACATTCCCGGTATCACCATCGATTTCATCGGCGGTGCCGCCCGCTCGATCTCGATTGGCGGCGTTCCGCCCGAATATGTGCCCATCACCGTGGGCGGCTTCGATGTCTCCAGCGTCGCCGGCGGTGGCACTGCCCGCAGTGTGGATTTCCACACGATCTCGATGAACAATATTTCGCGCCTGGAGGTGTTGCACTCGCCGACGCCCGAGTCGCCCGGCTCCGCGCTCGCCGGCTCCGTGAACATGATTCCCCGCAGCGCTTTTGATCGTTCCAAGCCGGTCTTTAGTTACAGCGTGTTTATGATGATGCGCGACAATGACCGCCACCTCTTTGGCAAAACTCCCGGCCCGCGCTGGATTAACACCCGCAAAGTCCACCCCGGTTTCGATTTTTCCTACCTCAAACCCGTCAACGACCGCTTCGGCTTCACACTCAGCGGCGGCATGACCAAACAATACACCGAGGAGGCCCGCACCGCCAACACGTGGCGCGGCGCCGGTGCCGTGACGAACGGCATTACCGCCGCCACCTCAGCCACGCAGTATCCCGACACCACGGCCGATAAACCCTACCTCACCGACTACGTCGTTGAAGACGGTGGCAAGCACACCGAACGCACGTCCGCCGCCGCGACGGTCGACTACAAATTCTCCCGCAACGATCGTCTCTCCTTTTCCGCCGAACTCACATTTTTCGCGTCGCCGCTCAACCAGCGCACGCTCTCCTTCTTCGCGAATCGTGTCACCCCCGGTGACTTCACGACCACCTCCACGCATGGTCAGGTCGGCCGCGGCGAGATTCGCAACGCCTCCGCCTCGCGAAATCACCAGCGCACAAAATACATGCCGACGCTCACCTACCGCCACGACGGCCCGATCTGGAAGGCGGAGAGCGGACTCGGTTACTCCAATGAACGTCTTCACTTCCGCAGCGTCGACAAGGGCTTCTTCAATAACGTCACCTCCACGCGCCAAAACGTGACCGTAAACTTCGACGAAATTTTCTATCTCCGCCCCGGCCGCATCACCGTCACCGACGGCACGACTGGCGTGCCCGTCGATCCTTACAATCTCAGCAACTACGTCCTCAACACGGCCAACGCCACCTACCGTCGCACGACCGACGTCAAACGCAGCGCCTACGCCAATCTCCGCCGCGACTTCGATCTCGCCGGCACCCCGCTCGTCCTCAAAGCCGGCCTCGATCTGCGCCAGTCGATGCGTGACGATTTCCAGAGCACGCCGTCCTACACCTTCGTCGGTGCCGACGGCCGCGCCAGCACGAGCCCCACCGCCGCCGGCAGCGACGATCGCTCCAGCGTCGTCCTCGACGACGTGTTTTCCCAACGCACCGCGCCTTATGGCTTCCCGCAGATCCAATACGTCAGCACCGAAAAGGCCTTCGAACTCTTCAAGTCCAACCCGACCTACTTCACCCTCGATCCCAACAGCCTCTATCGTTCCGAGGTTACCAATTCGAAGCGCGCGGAAGAACTCGTCTCCTCCGCCTATCTCCGCGGCGACGCCGCGTTCTTCAATCGTCGCTTGAAGGTCGTCGGCGGGCTACGCGCCGAGCAGACCAACGTGGCTGCCGAGGGCCCGCTCAACGATCCGACGCGCAACTTCCAGCGCAACGCCACCGGCCAGGTGATCCGCAACCCCAACGGCACGCCCGTCCTGATTTTCCCCACCACCAACGCACTCGCGGTCTCGCAGCTCACCTTTCTCGCCCGCGCCGGCCAGGCCGAAAAGGAGTATCTGCGTCTCTTCCCTAGTCTCAACGCCAGCTTTAACCTTCGCGAAAATCTGATCGCTCGCGCTGCCTATTACACCTCGGTCGGTCGGCCCAATTTTAACCAATACTCCGGTGGAGTTACGCTCCCCGATCCCGACGCCGCCCCTTCCAACACCAATCGTATCACCGTCAATAACGCCGCCATCAAGGCTTGGAGCGCGCAGACCGCCAAGGTGCGCCTCGAATATTATTTTGAGGGCGTGGGCCAACTCTCGGTCGGCGCGTTTCAGCGCGAGTTCGAAAATTTCTTCGGCGCCTCAATCTTTCCGGCCACACCGGAATTTCTTTCCTTCTACGGTCTCGATGCGGCGAGCTACGGCCGCTTCGACGTCTCGACCCAAACCAACGTGCCCGGCACCGTCTGCATGAGTGGTCTCGAGTTTGACTACAAACAGGCGCTCACGTTTTTGCCCTCGTGGGCGCGCGGCCTCCAGGTCTTCGCCAACGCCAGCGCCCTCCGCGCCACCGGTGACGACACCGCGGACTTTGCCGGCTTCGTCCCGCGCACCTACAACTGGGGGCTCAGCCTCACGCGCACGAAATTCAATCTCCGCGCCAACTGGAACTACCGCGGCCTCAACCGCCAGGCCCCGCTCATCGGCCGCAGCATCGAAGCCGGCACCTACACGTGGGGTGCCAAGCAGCTATTCCTCGATCTGCAGGGCGAGTATATCTTCCGCCGAGGCTTCGCGCTCTTCGCGAATCTCCGCAACGTCGGCGACGCCACCAACGACACCGGCATCTACGGTCCGAGCACGCCGGAGCATGCCCAGTTCCGCCAACGCACGACTTACGGCTCTCTCTGGTCCTTCGGCATCAAGGGTTCGTTCTGACTTTAACCCGGTTCCGGAAAGTGGCAGTGAGCCTATGATCGCCAGCTCGGAGCGGTAGGCCGTTGCTCGGAACGGAGACGAGCGATTGAGTTCGGTTGGATGCGGTGAGTGCGGTCCATGGAATTCACTCGACCCAACCACGTAGCAACTCTGCGAGTCGCGGTTTCTGGCATCGGTTCCGGGTTATCGAACGCCACTCCGATGCAAAATGCCAAGCTCTTTGCGCCACTACTGATCGCTTGGCGGAAAATTTGCGCGAGGTATCGCGCCAGAGCGACGTAGTCGTTCTGCGCCTGAGCTGACCTAATGTGAGCGTTTGCCTTCGAACTCGCGCCCGGTTTCGAGGCAGGCGTTAGCTGGCCTAGTTGACGCTCGTGTGGCGAAGTGAATGCCTGTAACCGTCACTGTTTCGTAGTCATTCCGTCACAAGATCGTTACCGTGCGTCGAGTCTTGCGGTTGAGGCTCTCAGACTGAACGTGAGCGCGTTTGTACGCGTTTGTGCGCGTTTTGAGCGTTTTAGAGCATAAGCATTGTCGCGCCCGAGCGAGGCAACAGGCTATCTGCGACGACTGCGGCGGCTCCACTTCCGACGCGGTCACTTCCCTCCCACTCAGCCCGGCCCTGTCCTCCCATTATGAACTATCTCGCACCGCTGCGCGCGTCTTGGCGCTTTTGTCTAGTGATCTTCGGCGCCCTGCTGGCCGCCTGCGTTGTCTCGGCCGCATCCGGCGTTAGCGGCAATATCGAAGGCCGCGTCATCAACGCCACCAACGGCCAGTATCTGAGCAACGCCCGCGTGACGGTCGCGGGCACCGACACGGAGGCGCTCACCGATACGTTCGGTCAATTCCGGCTAGTGGGTGTGCGCGCCGGGAGCGCCCGCGTCAAAGTCGCCTACAGCGGCCTGCCGAGCGTCGAGGCGACCGTGACCGTCGCCGAAGGCGCGACCGCCACCCGAGATTTTACGCTGGGCGGAGCCGATCTCACGGGCTTAGCCACCGACGTGATGAAGCTGGATGCGTTTCAAGTGACCTCCAGCCGCGACCTCAACAACACCGCCATTGCCATCAACGACCAGCGCACCGCGGCGAATATCAAGACGGTGATCGCCGCCGAACTCGTGGGCGATCTCGCGACGGACAACGTTGGCGAGATCATGAAGTATCTCCCCGGAGTGACGCTCGACGGCGTGTCCGAGGCCTCCGGCGTGCAGGTGCGCGGCTTCGCGGCGAGCTTCACGACCATTATGAGCAACGGCTCGCTGATTAGCAGCGCCTCGCCCGACCCGAGCCGCTACACCTCGGCCGCCGATTTGTCGGCCAACAGCATCTCGCGCATCGAGGTCACGAAAGTGCCGACGCCGGAGATGCCCGCCAGTTCGCTCGGGGGCACCGTGAACTTTGTGGGCAAGAGCGCCTTTGAGTCCGCTCGCCCCGTCTTCAAATACCGCCTGAACGTCAGCGCCCACAGCGACGAGCCGAACATCTTCAAGAAAACCCCGGGCCCGGGCGATGAAAAGACCTACAAGGGTCTGCCGAGTTTGGAGATGAGCTACATTCTCCCTGTCACGAAAAATTTCGGTATTGCGCTCAACGCCGTGACTTCGAACCAGTATTCTGGAATGAAGCACGAGCTCAGCCCGACATGGCGCTTCACGGGGCCGGCGGCCACCGCCGCCGCGCCCAACGTCGCGACTCCGGCCAAGCCCTACTTTCAAGCGATGTCCTATGGCCCGCAGTCGCGCACGATTTGGCGCAAGGCGATCGGCGTCCAGGCGGATTGGCGCCCGGCCAAAGACCATGTGCTCTCCGCCGGCGTGCAGCTCAACCTCGCAGAGAACCTCCAGGATGCGCTCCTCCAGGTTCCTACTGTTGGGAGCGCCGAGACCTCGGCCACCGTGGGCGGCCAGTTCCTCACCTACGGCCCGACGTTTACCTACGGCGCGACCGGGCGCGGCGCGGACAACCAGCAGAAATTTACTTACGATCAGGCCAACTTCCAGCAAATGGTAAACCTCACGCACCGCTACAACGGCCGCGCTTGGGAGATCGACTCCGGCCTGAGCGGCTCGCTCTCGAAGACGTGGTGGCGCGATCTCAGCCGCGGCCATTTTTTCAACGTCCGCACCTCGCTCGTTGGGGTGAGCCGCGTGAACTTCGACGATATCTCGCCCGCCGGTTCGCTCGCGCGGAAAATCACCACGTATGACGCGGCCGGCAACGTCATCGACTGGTCCAAGCTCGCCAACTACCGCGTGGGCTCTGTCGAGACCGCTCCGCGCGACGGCCGCAATACCCTCTTGCAGGCCCGGCTCAACGTGAAACGCGTCCTCGATTTCCTGCCGTTCGACGCCTCCCTGAAGGTCGGCGGCTCTGTCTCGCAGGACAACCGCGACATGCTCCGCCAGTTGAACACCTACACGTTTGTCGGCGCCGACGGGACAGCCAACACCCTCGACGACTCGGCCGGCCCCTTTGTCGACGCAAAATCCTACATCGAAAAATGGCGCTTCGTGTCGGGCCAGGAATTCGCGAGTTCCTATAAGCTAGCGGAGTTGTTCAAATCCAATCCCCGCTATTTCACGCAGACCCCCGCTCAGCAGGTCACTAACGAGGTCAACCGCATCACGCGTTCCTACGAACTCTCGGAGCGCATCTCCGCCGCCTATGTGCAGGGCGACGCGCGCCTGTTCCACAACCGGCTGCGCGTCGTGACGGGCGTCCGCTTGGAGCGCACCGATGACGAGGGCCTCGGGCCGCTCTTCGATCCCAACGGCGTCTTCCAGCGCGATGCGGCGGGTCGGCTGATCCGCGTGAACAACGCGTTCGTCCGCAAGCCCGAGGCCGGTGCGGCCGGTTCGCTCCAGGAGCTGCCGTTCATCCGCAAGGAGCGCGGCGGAAAATCCGACAAGTCCTACCAGGGCTACTATCCCAGCCTCCATCTTACCTACACGGCGGCGGAAAATTTCCTCGTGCGCGTCGCCTATGCCGAGACCTTTGGCCGCCCCGATCTCGCGAGCATTTTGCCCAACACGACGATCGGCACCGAGACGCTGCAGCCCGCTCCCGGTTCTCCTCCGGGCACGATCTCCGTCACCAATGCCGGCCTTAAGCCCTACGGCGCGAAGTCCTACGATTTCTCCGCCGAGTATTATTTTCCCAAGGGCGGCGTCGGCTCCGTCGGTGTGTTTCGGAAAGACCTCCGGGATTTCTTCGGCACGCTCAACACGCTGGCCACGCCGGAGCTGCTCGAGCAGTTTGGCGTGGAGCAGAGCTACGTCGGGTGGGAGCTGCGCTCGACGATCAACGCGGGCAGCGCGCGGGTCACGGGCCTCGAGCTGAACTACTCGCAGCCCCTCGGCTTCCTCCCCTACGGCGGAAAACATTTTAACGTCTTCGCCAACTACACGAAGATCAAATTGGAAGGTTCCAACGAGACAGACTTCACCGGCTTCATCCCCGAGTCCGCCAGCGTCGGCGTCAACTACAGCCGCAAGCCCATCGTCGCGACCGTGCGCTGGAACTACCGCGGGGCCGACCGGCGCGGCCTCACCGGCAGCGCGCTCCCGGGCGGCTTCAACTACATCAAGCCCTTCCCGAGCGTGGACGTGACTTTTGAGTATCAAATCAGCCGGCGCCTGAGTCTCTTCGGCAGCGTGCGCAATGTGTTCGGCGCCCCGCGGCTCTACGAACGTTACACCGCCGACACACCTTCCTACTCGAAGATTTACCGCAACAGCCCCGTCGGCGTGCTGAGCGCGGTCGGCATCAAGGGCACGTTCTGAGTCGCGGCACAGCGATTCTCCCTTCCGTTTCCGCTGGTGCCGGCTCGAAATTGGGCCGGCACTTTTCTTGCCCGTGCTCGTTATGAGCGTTTGCACGCCATGCGATTGAACCGCGGCTCTCGACGATGAGGCGATTTCGTTGGTTCCGACCAGTGAAGTGCCGGGTTGTCGTCGAGTCACCGCTAACCCAGGAATTTCCTATATTCGCGGCAATATCGTCCTCGCGGCCTACGCCAAGGGCACGCGGGTGGACGAACTTGCGGAACAAGCACGGGCAGACTGGGATGTCCCTCTACAAGGTGCTGCATCGCATCGGCCAGGCGCTGCTGGAGTGCGTGCGACGCACGATCGCACGAAAGGAACGAACATGAAGCACCACTAGCACGAACAGGCGGAACAGGATCGGCTCGACCGGGAAATGGATCTACTCCGGATGCCTAAGGCCAACCGCAAAAGCAGTCCCGGTTTCGACAAGCGCCCACGCGAGGAGTCTTACAGAGAATCCAACGCGACCGGCCGCACCTAGAATCCAAACGTTGAACTCAGCACGAACTGCCGTTGGCCGGGACGCAGCCGCTGGGTGACGATCGGGCGGCCCGTGCCGTCGTCCTCCGCGATCCAAGGGAGCAACGTGCGATCGTCGAGGAGGTTTTGCGCGCGGAGCTGAGCGGACCAGCGGACCTTGCGGCCCAACGCGGCGAAGGGCCGCGCATACTCCACGAAGCTGTCGAGGTTCGATGACGGCGTGCTGCGGAACGGGCGCGTCGGATCGAGGACGGTGCCCGTGCGCGCGAAGCCGATCACCGGGGCGTTGCGCCAGCGGAACGCGCCGCCGGCCGCGAAGCCGCGGAGCGCGGACTCGCGATCGAACTGATAGCGGCCGACGACATTCGCCTGCCACTCGTGCAGCCGCACCTGGCGGATGCCGATGATCCGGCGGTCGTCGCCCTCCTCCTGCCGGATGAGCGCGACGAGATCGCCGACCGTCCGGCCGTCCTGGCTCACGACCGCGCGCGCGGCCTGCGCCTGCCAGGCGGGGTAATTCTGCGCGAGGTAGCGGAACGTGTAGCCGCCCTGATCCTGCAGCACGCTCACGTTGCGGCTCGCGTTGGCCATCAGGCGGAAATTTTTCGTCACGTTGGCGACGAGCTGGAACTCCAACCCCTGCGTGCGCTGGTCCTTCACGTCGCCGGCCGCGGGGTCCACGCGCCTGCCGCCGTCGATCGCGTCCCAGATTTGGTTAATCCAGCCGGTCTTCCGCCCGCGCGTGACCGCGGTGTCCTTGATGTTCTGCTGCGAGGTCTCGAAGTAGCCGAACGAGCCGGTGAGCCGGTCCTGCCAGAGCGACAGCTTCACGCCGGTGTCCATCCCGCGGCCACGGACGGGCGGGAGGATCTCGTTGGCAAAGGTCCGCACGCCCTGGCTCACGGCCTGGTAGTTGATCGCCTTGTTCACGTAGAGGCTGACGTTCCGGTGCGCGTTGAGCACGACCCCGTAGAGGTATGGCCGGCCGACGCCCTCGACCCGCGGCAACGGCGTGCCGCCCCTCGCGCCCGACGAGAAAAGCCCGCGTGCATCGCGCACGTAGTTCGTCTGCGTGATCTGCGAGTCGTCGCGGCGCAGGCCGGCAGTGATCGCGAGGAGGTTGTCGAGGAGGTTGGCCTGGCCCGCGATGGAGAGGGAAGCGACGCGGGTGAAATCGTTGCGCGGCTGGCGCGTCTGCTCCCAGCTCGAGCGGATGCCATTCTCGTTGATCGGCGCGTAGTCGGAGGTGAAGTAGCCCGGCCCGACCGGCCCGAGATAGGCGCGGCGGCGGACATTGTTCCGCGCGTCGCTCAGGTCTGGCGTCGAGCCGGGGAGCGGCGTCAGGTTCACCTCTGTGGAAGTCTCAAGCGTGCCGTGCGAGGCCTCGTTGTTATAGAGCGCGGCGAGGGAGAAACGGCCCAGGCCGCGGTTGAACAGCTTCATCTGCGTGAAATCCTTCTCGTAGGAGAGCGTGGCGCGAAGCTGGTTGTTGTCGTTGTGCGTGCGGTCGATCTTCGGCGCCTGATCGGTGTAGGGGCGGCCGACGTTGGGGTTGGGCGGGCCGTTGGGGAGCTGCGCGTTGGCGTCGATCTCGACGGCGAAGCCCATGCCGTTGCCGTCGAAATTCTCCCGGTAGTTGCGATCGTGGCTCGCGCCCAGCTCAAGATTCAGGCCCGGGGCGAAGCGGTGCTGGACGATGAGCGAGGCGTTGCGATCGTCGAAATCGACGCGGTCAGCATCGCCGGCGATGTAGCGTGTGAGCGGCACGGGGCGGTTCGGCGAACCGGCGCCGAAGCTGAACACGGTCTGCCGCGCACCGCGCACGAGTGGTCGCGCGCCGCGGCCCATGCGCGACCAGTCCATCGCGCCGCTGCCGGGGACATAGGCGGGGTAGCCGTTGGCGGCGAGGAACTCGACGCCGTTCACCGCGGTGTTGCGCTGCGCGACCGGGATGATCGGCCGGCCGGCGTCGATCCAAGTGTTGACCCAGTCAAACGTCTCGTAGGGTCGCGGGATCTGCTGGCGCAGGCGGGTGGCCTCGACGTTGGCGGTGAGCACGGTGGCCTGGGTGAGCTGCGCGGTGATCGTGCCGAAAACGGAGTCGCGCCGGTCCTTGGCGGGGAAGGAATGGCTCCCGCGATCGTCGTGCAGCACGTCGAGGCGGAGCGCGAGTTTCCGCGGGACAATCACGATGTTCGAATCGACGGCCGTGCGAAACCCGTCGAACGAATCCGCGCGCAGATCGACGGCGTGGAACGCGCGGCGCAGATCCGCGCGGTTCGTGGAGGCGTCGATGGCGCCGCCGGGATTGCCAATGCTGAAGAGGATGGAATTGGGGCCGCGCGTGAACGTAAGCCGCGAGAGATTGTAAGCATCGGGCTTGGTGAACGAGGTGAAGAAGTTCGTGGAGATCGAGTTGGAGCGGTAGCCGCGCACGATGAAGGGCGTGCCGCTGCGCGGGCCGTTGGAATTGGCGTCGTCGGCGTTGTTCGTGTAGGTCGTCGTGCTCGGGATGAAATCGAGCACGTCGTTGTAGTTGAGCGCGCCGAGGTCCTTCATCAGGTCGCCCGTGACAATCGTCATCGCCGAGGCCACGTCCTTCACCGGCGTCCGGAGGCGCGTGCCGGAGAGCGTCTCGTTCGGCGCGTAGCCTCCGTCCTGATCCTCGATTAGGACAAACGGCGAGAGCGTGACTGGCCTTTCGTCAGCGGTGCCGGGCGCCGCGGAAACGGTCTGGGCCGGCGCGGCGAGAGGCAGAGCGATCATCGCACCGACGGTGGCGAAGAGCGCGCGAGGAGTGGTCGTCATGGGAAAGGTTCGTTTGAAAACGTGCGGCGCGTCAGGCGGGGCGATGCAACAGTGCGCTGAGATCGACTGTGCGCCACACCTCGCGGCCAAAACCGGCATACATCTGCGCGGTCACGCGCGGGCCGTCGACCGTCACGACCGCGTAGCCCGGCAGGTCGGCATACTCGAAAGCCTTAACGAACGGCTGCTCCGCCGCATAGACCGCGCGGCGCTGCGCCTCCGTGTCGGGCGAAAATTTCGGCTCCACCATGATCTGGTCGCCGTTGTAGGCGGCGATGCCGGAGAGCGGCGTCTTCACGCTTACCTCCGGGCCGCTGATCACGCTGCTGAGCGCGAGCTGCGCGAACCGTCCGCCGCCCGCCTCACGGGCGAGCGTGTTGAACCGGTGGATGTGCCCGCCGAGCACAAGCGCGCGCTGCTGCCCGAGCAGCGCGAGGAACTTCTCGCGCAGCGCCTTTTCCCGTTCGGCGGCGAACACGTGCCACGTCGCGCGCGCGCCGTAGGGCACGACCGGCGGGTGCACGACCACGAACAGGTGCTCCGCCGTGCGCTTCGCCGCGACCGCCTCGAACCACGCGAGGCTCGCCGCCGTCTGGTAGGCGTCGAAGAACGCGAACTGCGCGTTGCCGCTCCCGACCGTGAAGAACGCCTCCTTTACTGCGCCCGTGGCCGACGAAACGGCGGCGGCCTGCGCGGTGAGGAAGGGATGAAACACCTTGCCAAACGCTTCGCGCGCGCCGTCGCCCGTCACGTCGTGGTTACCCTTGGTGAACAGGAACGGCGCGCCGAGCTGCGCGTCGCGGATGAACGCGACCGCCTCGGTGTTCTGCACGGTGGAGAGCTCCTCGCTACCGCACAGCCCCTCGACGAGATCGCCCGCCTGCAGCACGAACGCCACGCGCGTCGCGGCGTCGCGGTTCAGCTCCGCGACTTTCTCCCGCACCGTCGCGAGGAGCTGCGGCGTCACCTCGCGCGTGATGCGGGTGTAGTTCTTGATTTGGCTGAGATCGTTCGGGTGCTTCCGGTCGAGCCAGGCGAGATCGTGGTGCTCCATCTTGTCGAAATGGAGATCCCCGAGGAGCACGAAGGAGAATCGGGCGGCGCCCGAGGCATAAGGGGTGGCAGCGCGGACGATTGATGGTGCGAGCGTGAGGCCGGCGGCAGTAGCTGACGTGCGAAGGAATTTCCGGCGAGTGAGCGTGGTTTTCATGCGCAATGAATAACAGCGGATTGAGCGGGTCCCGAAAACTGGGCCAGGTGGAATGTTAGTCCGCAGCGTTGGTTGATGTGATGACTGCGGTGGTGGTTGGCAAGCCCAGGCGGAGGGACGGACCGGCTTGGCGGTCCGGCCCGGAGCTTGGGATTGGTGAGGATTTTCCC
>SIBG01000060.1 GCA_009695305.1 Opitutus sp.
CTTCCACGATGCTCTTGCCGCCATCGGCTTCCCGCAAAATGCGGATCTTTTGTTCTGTCGCGTGTCTTTTTCCTTTCATGGTCTGGGCTCCTTCTAGGGCCGCAGACTAACATTACAAGTGGCCCGGATTTCGGGGGATCACCGCAGCATCATCCAATCCACCAACGCCGCATCGATTGATTCGTGCGCGAGCAGTTCAACCGCGGCCTTGAGCGCATAGAATTGCCGGGCGAGGAGCAGTGCGCCGATGGTCATCGCGGCCGGCTCAGTGATGAACGAACCGAGCAGGGGGGCCACGATCAGGATTGCGAGCCACCAGGCGCCGGTCGTGCATTTACCGATATTGGCGACCTTGCGCAGGCAGATCTCCGCAAAACGCAAAATCGGCCGCGTTCCGGCGAGCGCCATGATCACCACAACGAACATCGGCTCGGTGAAATTCGCCTTTTGGCCGATGTAATCCAGCACCGCGCTCCAGCCAAAATAGTAACCGATCGCTCCCGCGAGCACGAGAACCCAGATGCCAAATACCGCCTCCACTTCGCCGAGAAAATGCAGGACTTGGCCCATGAAGCTGACCTCGACCGGCTCGCCGTCGTCGTCCGCATCGGTTCGCGTCGCGGGACGATCGGCGAGTTTCGCGGCGTGCTTCTCTTCCGCCACGTGCGCCCAATGCCGGAATTTGGCCGTCAGAAACGTGTGGCAAATCGCGAGGAAAAAAATGATCGAGGCGGCCAGGTTGAAAGGCACGGCGTCGATCCGGACGCGAATGATCTCCAGCAATCCGGCATCTGGTGTCTCGTGGTAACGGTCGAGCGGGACCGGAAGCGGCGAGTCAACGTCTGGAACTGCTGCGCAAAGCGGAGCCGTCAGGATGATCGCGAGCAGGAAGAGACGGAGGAATCGAGGCACGGGCGGTAAAGTGAAAATGGTAGAGCGGACGGTAAGTTTTCGGCATTCGCGCTCAGCGGTCGTGCGCGAGATAACGAACATATGGTGTGTGAGAGACGAAAGGCGAAAAAAGAGAAGCCTGAGGTTCGCACGCCAATGCAAGGCCTCAGGCTTCTCAGCACAGGTCTTTTGACGCACTCTTTCTCGTGCCGCCGCTTTTGATCGTCCTGTCGCGACGCACGACGAAGACCGGGCGGAATCGCGCGCGATCCCGATGAGCGTGGTGTCACTGTATCACGCCCAAGCTCGGATCAGCCGACGCTGCGCGGCGACAACACAGTCAACCGGATTGCGCCCGGTGCAGAGCGACACTTGCCGCCGGGGGGTGACATTCCTCCAGTCTCAATCCTGCATCGTCGACCGCGACGCTTTTCTAGCGTTCGTCTGCGACAACCTCTTCGAACTGCTCCACGACACATGCCAGCCGACGGCCTGCGACAGGGACCCGGAAGCCAGACTCAGAGCGAGGTACCCCTAAACCCGACGCGAGCGCTCCCCGGGGCCGGCGATGCGCGGCTGCAAAATCACCGGGGCGATTTCCAGCGCGAAGCGCCGCTTTCCATCAACGCTCCTCCCGATGGGACCCATTGGGCCGGTCTCGCTGTGGCACCGGGGTGGGTTTTTTGATGGCGAAGAAACCGCACGCTGCCCGGTGTCGTTTCGAATCTGTAACGAACAGGCAGAAGAAAGAACGGGCGCATGGCGCGACAAATGGGCGAGCGCGTTACCTGCCAGCTTTCTGAAAGTTGCTTCGATGAATTCCCGTTTCAATGCAATCGCTGCCAAGTCAGAATTGGTGACAGATTGTGACAGAAATCGCGGTTTTTGGCGGTTTTTAGCGGTCTTTGCAGGTGTATTGCGCTTTCCAATACTGGCAACAAAAAGCCCGTAAGTCATTGGGCTTACGGGCGTTTAGAGTGGCGGGATGGACGGGACTCGAACCCGCGACCTTCTGCGTGACAGGCAGACGCTCTAACCAGCTGAGCTACCACCCCGTGAAACGGGAAAGAGGCGGAAAGTAGAATCGGTCGCAGGCGAGTCAAGCGCGGTTTTCCCCTTGTCGCTGCCATGGCCCATCGCTACCCGTGCTGAAGCAAAAATGCGGTGGTAGCTCAGCTGGATAGAGCAGCGGTTTTCTAAACCGCCGGTCGGGTGTTCGAGTCACCTCCACCGCGCCATACTTCGCTCGCCGGTTGTTAGCCGGAGAGCTTTGTATGGCACGCTGCACGGGGGCATCCGGAAGGGCGGTCCGACACTCGCGCCAAATAGGCCCTTCGTCGCTTTGGCGGAGCAGATGATCCTCCTGCCGAGTTTGCCATGCAACACGTCGATCTTCGCCCATCGGCCCCGTGCACCTTAGTCCGCATCCGTCGATCGCCCAGCTCGCGGGGTTCCACTGGGCCGACGAATCCTGAGGCGGGGCGGCAGGCAGAGGGTCCAGGATTTATCACCCGGGCCAGGGATCGCCCGGGAAACGGCCTCTTTTCTGCGGACGTGTCCCGTAATAGGTGCCACTTTTTCGGACGCTCGTTTGTCGAGGCGCCTGAAGGAGGCGGTCTACGGTTTCGCCGGCGGGAATCGATATGCCGTGTTGAAGATCAGTTCGATTCGTTTGCTGACGAACACACGCACTTTTATTTTTCCGCTGGTGGCGTCGGCGGGCGTGGCTTTGCCCTCGACCCGTCGTTCCGCCCCGTCGCTGCGAACGCCAAGACCTTTGAACTCGACCGGCTCGCCGCGGGCGAGCTGGCGCAACATTTCATCGGACAGCTCGATCGTCAGGCGGCCCTTTTCGTTGGAAAAAAAATAGGGGAAGACCTTCGCGGCGTAAGTCGACTCATAGCCTCCGTTCTGCCGCGTAAACGTCGGCATCGTCATCGACACGGTGCCGATGAAGATGGAGGTTTTCGTCGGGTCGATGTCCACGCGTTCGTAGCGACTCAGCGGCGCGTCGGTCGCGCGGGCGGTGAGCGCGAGCGCACAAAACAGCGTAGACACCAGGCGGGAAAACATGGGGTGAACTGTGCCGGTGGAGCGCGGCGGTGGGCAAACTTGAAGTGGGAGAATCCTTCGGCGCCGTGGGCTGCATCGCACTGCGGCGACGGCGGCTCGACCGGCTCGCAGCATGAGGTTGTCGAACGCGAA
The DNA here is from genome assembly GCA_009695305.1 of Opitutus sp. Classification (GTDB taxonomy): domain Bacteria; phylum Verrucomicrobiota; class Verrucomicrobiia; order Opitutales; family Opitutaceae; genus SIBG01. The sequence continues at coordinate 3,097 of SIBG01000060.1, forward strand.
AAACAGCCGCCCTCGGAAAGCGTGTTGGGTCAACCCGCTCCACCTTCAGATTCGCGTTGCGCGGGGCCGCGCCGCCGCGTCATCTCTTTCCGCTATGGCCAAGCCCTCCCACGCCACCTGGGGCGGCCGCTTCACCGCGGGACCCGCCGAATTGATGCTGCAGTTCAGCGAGTCTGTCTCGTTTGACCGTCGCCTCGCGCCGTTCGACATCGCGGGCAGCAAGGCGCACGCCGCCATGCTCGCGCATGTCGGCCTGATCACGGCGAAGGAGCGCGACGCCATCCACGCCGGGCTCGACGCCGTCCTGGCCGAAATCGTCGCGGGCAAATTCGCGTGGGACGTGAAGCTCGAGGACGTCCACATGAACATCGAGCAGGCACTCGGCCGGCGCACGCCCGCCGCCGCCAAACTCCATACCGCGCGCAGTCGCAACGACCAGGTCGCGACGGATATGAGGCTATTCTTCAAGCACGCCGGTGGCGTGCTGCGCGAAAAAATCCTCGGAGCCGAGCGCGCGCTCCTCGCGGTTGCCAGCGCCAACCGCGACGTGCTCATTCCCGGTTACACGCACCTCCAGCGGGCGCAACCGGTGTATCTCGCGCATCATCTTTTCGCCTGGCTCGAGATGCTCGACCGCGATCGCGCGCGGCTCGCTGACGTGATCGCGCATGCGAACTGGTGCCCGCTCGGAAGCGGGGCCATCGCCGGCACCACTTTGCCCATCGATCGCGAATTCACGGCGAAGGCCTTGGGCTTTGTCGACGCGAAGGGCCGGGCGCAGGTCACGCAAAACTCCATGGACGCGGTCGCCGACCGCGACCTCTTCGTCGAGTTCGCCGCGGCATGCGCGCTCTTTGGCGTGCATTTGTCGCGTGTGGCCGAGGATCTGATCCTGTGGAGCAGCACGGAGTTCAAGTTCGTCGAATTGTCCGACGCGTTTTGCACGGGCTCGTCGCTGATGCCGCAGAAGAAAAATCCCGACTCGTGCGAACTGTTGCGCGGCAAGTCCGCGCGGCTTCAGGGCAATCTCCACACGCTCCTCACCCTCACGAAGGGCCTGCCGCTCACTTACAATCGGGATCTGCAGGAGGACAAGCCGCCGGTCTTCGACAGCTTTGACCAGAGTGCCCTCTGCGCCGACGTGCTCGCCGGCACGCTCGCGGGCCTGACGGTGAACCGCGAGCGTTGCGCCGCCGCGGTGAACGATCCCGCGCTGCTGGCGACCGATCTGGCGGACTATCTCGTGCTGAAGGGCGTGCCGTTCCGCGACGCGCATCATGCCGTGGGCGCAGTCGTGCGCCTGGCCGAAAAACACGCCGTGGCCCTCGATCATCTGCCGACCGAGGAGGTGGGAAAAATCCATCCGGCGTTTGGGGCCGATTGGATAGAGGTCTTTGACCTGAAGCGCGCGCTGGCCAGGCGCACCGGCACCGGCATGCCCGGACCGGCGCAGGTGGCGGGGCAATTTGTGCGCTGGAAGAAAATTCTGAGGTAGCAGCGGCTGGCGGGCGATTTAACTCATCGCCGGCGAGCAGGCTCCGACCGCAAACCCGCGCATGGCCAAAGTCCGCATCCTGCCCGACCGCGTTGCCAACCAGATTGCCGCCGGCGAGGTGATCGAGCGCCCGGCGGCGGTCGTGAAGGAGCTCGTCGAAAACGCGCTCGACGCCGGCGCCACGCGCATCGAGGTAGAATTTCGCCACGGCGGGCGCTCGCTGATGCGGGTCGAAGACAACGGTGCCGGCATGTCCCGCGACGATGCGCTCCTCTCACTGGAGCGCCACGCCACGAGCAAGATCGCCGAGGCGGCGGATCTCGACCGGCTCGCGAGCTACGGTTTTCGCGGCGAGGCGCTGCCGTCAATCGCCAGCGTGTCGCGCTTCGAGTTGCAGACGCGCGAGTCGGGCCACGACGCGGGCACGGAGATTCTCGTGAACGGGGGAAAATTTGTCCACGTGCGCGAGTGCGGCCGGCCGGTCGGCACCCGCATCGAGGTCACGCAGCTCTTCAACTCGGTGCCCGCGCGCCGGAAATTCCTGAAGACCGATCAGACCGAGGCGGCGCACATCGTCCAGTGCGTGCGGCTCTATGCGCTCGCCTGCCCGGCCGCGTCGTTCACGCTGCTCGAGGACGGCCGGGTGATTTTTCGGTCGCCGGAATGCGCGACACTCAGCGAGCGCGTGGCGGAAATTTTTGGGCGGCAGACGGCCGAGTCGCTGGTCGCGATCGAGACGAGCGAGCCGGGCCTGCGCCTGAGCGGGCTCATTGGCCGGCCCGGGGTGGGGCGGTCGACGCGGCACGAGCTGATCGTGTTTGTGAACCAGCGGCCGGTGGACAGCCGCACGCTCAACTATGCGCTGATCGAGAGTTACCACGAGTCGCTGCCGAAGGGGCGCTACCCGCTGGCGTTCGTGTTTTTCGAATGCGATCCGGCGGCGGTCGATGTGAATGTGCATCCAGCCAAACGTGAGGTGCGCTTCCGCAGCGAACCGCAGGTGAGGAGCTTCGTGATTCGCGCGGTGCTCCAACGTTTGCGCGAACTCGGTGTGCCTGTGCCACCGCCAGCGCCGGTCGCCGATCGCCGACTTCCGATGGCCGATTTCCGGCCGGTTGCGCCGCTTGCTTCTCGTCCGTTGATCGTCGCGCCGCCGGTCGTGGCCGCCGCCGCGCCGCCGCCTCTCCCCCCAGCGGCAATCGGCAATCACCAATCGCCCATCCCGTCGCCGACGGCGCCGGCCTGGCGCTTTGTGGGCCTCGCGCATGGCAGCTATGCGCTGTTCGAGACCGTGGCGGGACTCGTGCTGCTCGACCGGCGGGCGGCGCACGAACGCGTGTGGTTCGAGCGGTTGCAGGAGCAGTTTCGGGCCGGCGCGGTGCCGAGCCAGCGGCTGCTGCTGCCGGTGCCGCTCGAACTCGACCCGATCGCCGCCGCGCTGCTGCTCGACCGGCTCGCGTTTCTCAACGCGCATGGCTTCGGTCTGGCCGAATTCGGCCGGAATTTTTTTCGCGTCGAGGCGGTGCCCACCTGGATGGAGCCGGCCGATGCCGAACCATTTCTGCGCGATCTCCTCGGCGCGTTTCGCGACGGCCGGCTGCCGGAAAAAAACACCGAGCTGGCGCGCGAGGCGCTCGCCCGGCTCGCCGCCACCAAGGCCGTGCGGCTGCCGCAGCCGGCGGGCGAGGCGGAGTTACGCGCGCTCGTGGCCCAGCTGTTCGCCACCCGCACCCCGCTGACGAGCCCGGCGGGGCGGCCGACCTACATTGAGTTGAACCACGGCGAGCTCGCCCGGCGGTTTCAAAAATAAGCCTTAACCTGCGCTCGCACTGGCACGAATCATGTTTTAGAGCTACCGACCTTTCTCATGCCGACCGCTTCCCAGCAACCCGCCTCCCGCCGCCCGAAGGCCGCGTCCAAGACGCGCGCCGCCAAACCCGCCGCCCGGACGCCAGCGGCCCCGGCGTCTCGCCCGGCCCGGCCTGCGGCGGTTCCGCTCGATGAGCTCGCCAGCACGGCGCCGTTTGCGCGGCTGGCGGGCACCCAATCGATCCACAATCCGCACGCTTCCTCCGACTCGGCGGAGCAGATTCTGCGCTCGCTGATCCTGCGCCATCTGACCTCCACCCTCGCACGTCACGCCGGCTCGGCCACGCCGCGCGATTGGTGGGTCGCTACCGCGCTGGCAGTGCGGGACACGATTCACGAGCGCATGATTGACACCCAGGCAGTGCACAACTCGCAAAACGTCCGTCGCCTCTACTATTTCTCGCTCGAGTATCTCATGGGCCGGCTGTTTGGGAACAACCTGCTCGCCACCGGACTGCTCGACACGGCGGCGGCTGCGCTCTCCTCGCTCGGCCAGGATTTCGAAAAAATCCGCGACTCCGAAGTCGACATGGGCCTCGGCAATGGTGGCCTCGGCCGGCTCGCGGCGTGCTTCCTCGATTCACTGGCGACGCTCGACTACCCGGCGCTGGGCTACGGCATTTTCTACGAGTTTGGCCTCTTTCGGCAGGCGTTTCAAGACGGTCACCAGGTCGAGTATCCGGACAACTGGATTATTTTCGGCAGTCCGTGGGAAGTCGTGCGTCCAGAATACACGCAGGAGGTCCGGCTCTTCGGCCGGGTGGAAAACGTGTTCGATGACCGCGGCAATTATCGTCCGCGCTGGGTCGGCACGAAGACGATTCTCGGCGTGCCGCATGATATTCCGATCGCCGGCTTCGGCACCACGACGGTCAACCTGCTCCGGCTCTGGGCTTCGAAATCCACCGAGGATTTCGATCTCGCGGCCTTCAACAGCGGCGGCTACGTCGAGGCCGTGCGCGAGAAGGCCGTCGGCGAGACGGTCTCGAAAGTTCTTTATCCGAACGACAAGACCGAAAACGGCAAGGAGCTGCGCCTCGTGCAGCAGTATTTTTTCGTGACGTGCTCCCTGCGCGACATTCTCCGGCGCCACTTCCGCACGCCCGGCAATTCGTGGGAAAATTTCTCGGACAAGGTCGCGGTCCAGCTCAACGACACGCATCCGGCGATCGCGATCGTCGAGCTGATGCGCATCCTGACCGACGAGCACGACATGGCGGTGGACGCCGCGTGGGCCATCGTCACGCGCACCTTCGCCTATACCAACCACACGCTGCTGCCCGAGGCCCTCGAGAAATGGGGCGTGGCGCTCTTTGAGCGCGTGCTGCCGCGGCATCTCCAGATTATTTTTGAAATCAACGAGCGCCTCATGCGGCTCGTCGAAACGCAGTGGCCCGGTGACAACGACAAGAAGCGCATTTGCTCGCTCATCGAGGAAAACGGGCATCAGGACGTGCGCATGGCGAACCTGGCCGTCGCCGGCTCGCACTCGGTCAATGGCGTGGCGGCCCTGCACACCGCGTTGCTCCGGAAGAATCTCTTTCCGGAATTCGATGCGCTCTATCCGGGCAAGTTCCAAAACAAGACCAACGGCATCACGCCGCGCCGGTGGCTTTTGAAAAGCAATCCGCGGCTCTCGGCCCTGATTACCCGCACGCTGGGCGATGCGAAATGGGTGCGCGACCTCGATCGGTTGCGGGGCCTCGAGCGGGTCGCGGGTAATCCCGGATTTCAGGAGGAGTTCATGGCGATCAAACGGGCGAACAAGGTCGACCTCGCCGCGTTGATCAAGGCCGAGTGCGGCGTCGAGGTCTCGCCCGATGCGCTGTTCGACGTCCAGATCAAGCGGCTGCACGAATACAAGCGACAGCATCTCAATCTGCTCCACATCCTCGCGCTGTATCGCCGCCTGCTGCAGCATCCGGGGCTGGACATCGTGCCGCGCGTGTTTGTCTTCGCGGCCAAAGCCGCGCCCGGCTACGACCTCGCGAAAAACATCATCCGCGCGATCAACGTCATTGGCGCAAAGATCAATGCCGATGCCCGTCTTGGCGGGAAGCTCAAGGTCGCGTTTCTCCCCAACTATCGCGTGGCGCTGGCCGAAAAAATCATCCCGGCGGCCGATCTCTCGGAGCAGATTTCCACCGCCGGGAAGGAGGCCTCGGGGACCGGTAACATGAAGCTCGCGCTCAATGGCGCGCTCACCATCGGCACGCTCGACGGGGCCAACGTCGAAATCAAGGAGGAGGTTGGAGACGACAATATCTTTATTTTCGGTCTCACGGTCGAGGAAGTCGAGGCCCTGAAGGCTCGGGGCTACAACCCGTGGAATTATTACCATGCCGACGAGGAACTGCGCGCGGTCCTCGACTGGCTGGGCAGCGACTACTTCACTCCGGGCGAGCATGGGGCGTTTTCCCACGTGCATGGCAGCCTGATGCACGGCGATCCCTTTCTGGTGTTGGCGGATTTCCGCACGTATGCCGAAGCTCAGGCGCGGGTCGATTCCGCTTATCGCGACCGCGCGGGCTGGGCGAAAAAAGCGATCCTCAACACCGCGCGGGTCGGTAAATTCTCCAGCGACCGCACGATTCGCGAATATGCGAAACAGATCTGGCGGCTGGCCCCGGTGGCCACGGGGTGAGCGAAACGCGCGGGAGCGGTGGCGATGCGGGAGCAAGGAGTTTGCTAGCCACCCGCGCGGATTTGCCGAATCTACGCTGGATGCGCCGTTCACTCCTGCTCTGCCTCCTGCCGCTGGGGCTGGCGCTGGCGGCGCGCGCCGACTGGCCGCGACTCCCGCCGGTGGAGGGAGAGCTGGCGGGAAAGTTGACGTGGTCGACGCAGCCACTCGTGCCGGCGATGGACTGGAGAATCACCGTCCAGTCCGCGGCCGACGGCCGGCGGCGGGCCGAACTCGTTGCCGCCGCCGAGGGCGCACAGGTGCGGGCGCACGCCGACTTGGACGCAGTGACCGGCGATGGTTCCTGGCAAATTGACGCGGGCGAGCTTGACGCCGCCCGGTGGTTTTCCGTCGTGGCGGAAAAACTTGGCGATCCGTTTGGCGCGGCCGAGGTGAGCGGAAAAGTTTCTGTCACGGGAGAGGGCGCGCTGCGCGGTGGCGTCCCACGCGGTCTGGTGGAGCTGACGCTCAGCGGCGGGCGGCTAACGCTCGCAAAATCCAAGTTGGAATTTACCGGCCTCGCGCTGCGCGTGAGGCTACCGCGGCTGCCGGTGCCGGCGGTGGAGGGCGATCTCACGTTCGCCGCGGGCCGCGCCGCCGATGCCAAGGCGGGTGAGGTGATGGCGGCGGAGAATGGCGACCGGGAAACGGTTTATGCCGCGCTGGCGAAGCAGACCGGCACATCGGCCGAGCAGGTGGGCCGCGCCCGGGCGAAGCAAATCGCCGCGGCCAGCGCCGCCGGGGTCTGGCTTCAGCGCGAAGACGGAACGTGGCATAAAAAATAAACCGGGCGGTGGAGTTCTGGTCCGGCCCGCGGCGCTCGGGGCCCCGCTGATGATCCGGCATTGATTCGCGGGCGCGAATGGCCCACGGTCGGAATTCGTCTCCCATGGAATTTTTTCCCACCCCCTTGGCCTTGGCATTTCGGCGGTTGGCGGTTGGCGCGATCTGCGCCACGGTCCAGCTTGCGCCCCGAGCGGTCGCGGCGGATTTTTCCCCTGCGATCATCTTCGACATGGGGGGAAAATTCGACAAGTCGTTCAACCAGTCCGCGGGTGACGGCGCGGCGCGCTTCAAAAAGGAAACGGGCATCGAGGTCCGCGAGTTCGAGGTCACCAACGCGGCCCAGCGCGAACAAGCCATGACCCGTTTCGCCCAGCGGGGGACCCAGATCATCGTGGCCATCGGATTTTCGCAGGCCTCGGCAGTCGAGGCGGCGGCCAAAAAGTTCCCCCACGTGAAGTTCGCCATCGTGGACGGTTCCGTCGATCTGCCGAACGTCCAGTCGATCAATTTCCGGGAGCACGAGTCCTCCTTCCTCTGCGGCATGACGGCCGCGATGGCTTCGAAGACCGGTAAGGTCGGCTTTATTGGTGGCATGGACATCCCCCTCATTCGCAAATTCGCCGCGGGCTACGCGGCCGGAGCCAAGTTTGTGAACCCGTCCGCCGAGGTGATCCAAAACATGATCGGCACCACGGCCGCAGCGTGGAATGATCCGACGAAGGGCAGCGAACTGGCAAAGAGTCAGATCGGCCGCGGCGTCGATGTCATCTTTCACGCTGCCGGCAACACGGGCGGTGGCGTCATGCAGGCCGCGAAGGACGCCGGCAAGCTCAGCATTGGTTGCGACAGCAACCAGAATTATCTCCATCCCGGCAGCGTCCTGACATCGGCGGTGAAGCGCGTTGATGTGGCTGTTTACCAGACGATCCTCGATGCGAAAAACGGCACGTGGAAAGCCGGGCCCATCGTGCTGGGCCTCGCCGAACAGGGCGTGGACTACGCCCTCGACGAATTCAATCGGAAGCTCATCACGCCCGCGATGGAGGCGAAATTGAACCAGGCGAAGGCCGACATCATCGCCGGGAAACTCAAGGTCGCGGAATACAAGGCGAAGTGAGCGGCCAACCTGGGAGCGCGACCGCCCCTGGTCGCAATTTCGCCGCGGCGCCCGGAGGTGGTCGCACTCCCTCCGTCCCCGCCCTTGAGCTGCGCGGTATCGACAAACGCTTCGGGGCGGTGCACGCGAATCGCACGATCTCGTTGAGCGTCGCACGCGGCAGCATCCACGGGCTCATCGGCGAAAACGGCGCGGGCAAGTCGACGCTGATGAACATCGTCTACGGCTTTCATCGCGCCGACACCGGCGCGATCCTCGTCCACGGCGCGCCCGTCGACATCCACTCGCCGCAGGAGGCCATCGCGGCCGGCATCGGCATGGTGCACCAGCATTTCATGCTCGTGGAGAATTTCACGGTGCTGGAAAACGTGGTGCTCGGGGTTGAGGGTGGCCCGATCCTCGCGCGGGGGCTGGCGCAGGCCCGGGGGGCCTTGCAGAAACTCGCGCAAGACTACGGGCTCGACGTGCCGCTCGACACCGTCGTCTCGGAACTGCCCGTCGGCCTGCAGCAGCGGGTGGAAATTTTGAAGGCGCTTTACCGGCGCGCCGAGATTCTCATCCTCGACGAACCGACGGCCGTGCTCACGCCGCAGGAAGCGGATCAGCTTTTCCAGATGCTCCGGCGGCTGCGGGACGAGGGAAAATCCGTCGTGCTCGTCACGCACAAGCTGCGCGAGATCATGGCCATCACCGACCGGGTCACCGTCATGCGGCAGGGTGCCGTCGTGGGTGAAGTTGCCACGGCGGCAACGGCGCCGCGCGAGCTGGCGGAGAAAATGGTCGGCCGCGCCGTGTTGCTGCGCGTGGAAAAGGGGCTGGCTCGTCCGGGCGAGGTGTTGCTCGGCGTGCGCGATCTCGAGGTGCGCGACCGGCTGGGCGTGGCGCGCGTGAAGGGAGTCAGCTTCGATTTGCGCGCGGGTGAGATCGTCGGAATCGCCGGCGTGTCGGGGAACGGACAGAGCGAGTTGTTGGAGACGCTCGCGGGCATTCGCGCTCCGACGCGCGGCGCGATTACCCTCGGCGGCCGCGATGTCGTGCGCGAGGGCCTCGGGCCGCACGAGCGCCGCAGCCTCGGGCTCGCGCATGTGCCGGAGGATCGGTTGCGCCTGGGCGTCGTCCCGAGTTTTTCCGCGGCGGACAACGCGATCCTCGGGTATCACGACCGCGCGGTTTACCAGCGAGGCCTGCGGTTGGACCAGCGGGCGATTCAGGCGGAGTGTGAAAAGAAAATGTCCGGCCACGACGTGCGCCCGGCCCAGCCGCAGTTGCGCATCGCCGCGTTTTCTGGAGGCAATCAGCAGAAACTCGTCCTCGCGCGCGAGATCGACGTTGATCCGCGGGTGCTCCTGATCGGCCAGCCGACGCGGGGAGTGGATATCGGGGCGATTGAGTTCATCCACCAAAAGCTCATCGCACTGCGCGACGCCGGCAAGGCGTTGCTCATCGTCTCGGTGGAGCTCGACGAAATCCTCGGCCTGGCCGATCGCATCCTCGTGATGAACGCCGGCGAAATCGTCGGCGAGATCGCGCGCGCCGACGCCACCGAGGAGAAACTCGGCCTGATGATGGCCGGCGTAAAAGGGGAGGGCCACGCGTGAACCAGCTTATTCAGTGGAGCGGGTTGTCCCTAACGCGCTTGCAAACTTTGCGCCCGACCAAGCGCGTTGGGGACAACGCGCTCTACCTCCAAAGATGAGCGCGCCCGCCAAACTTCCCCGCTGGGCCGAGCTTGGATTGCTCCCGCTCCTCAACCTCCTCGCGGCGCTCGTGCTGTCGGGGGTCGTCGTGAAAATTCTCGGCGAGAGTCCCTGGGTCGCGGGCCAGCTTATGCTCCGGGGCGCGCTCGGCTCGCAGGAGGGCATCGGCTACACGCTCTACTACGCGACGAATTTTATGTTCACCGGCCTCGCCGTCGCGGTCGCTTACCACGCCGGACTCTTTAACATCGGCGGCGAAGGCCAGGCCTACATCGGTGGACTCGGCTCCGGCCTCGTGGCGCTCTGGCTTGGGCATCTGCCGTTTTTCGTGGTGGGGCCGTGCGCCGTGTTCGCGGGCGCGGCGTTCGGCGCGGCGTGGGCCTTGGTGCCCGCGTGGCTGCAGGCGCGGCGCGGCAGTCACATCGTCATCACGACGATCATGTTCAACTTCATCGCGGCGTCGTTGATGACCTACCTGCTCGTCAACGTTCTGATCAAGCCCGGTCAGCAATCGCCCGAGACGCGTGAGTTCGGCGCGGGTGCGTTCATGCCGTCGGCGAGCGATGTCTTCGCGAAGCTCGGCGTCACGTTGGCGCCGTCGCCGCTCAATCTCGCTTTTTTCCTCGCGCTCGGCGCCGCCGCACTCGTGTGGATGCTGGTCTGGCGCACCCGCTGGGGCTATGCGCTGCGAGTGGTGGGCCAGAATCAGGACGCGGCCGTCTACGCCGGCATCTCGCCGCCCCGCGTCATCGTGCAGGCGATGCTGCTTTCCGGTGCGCTCGCGGGCTGCCTCGGGCTCAACGAACTCCTCGGCGCGCAACATCGCATCCTCATCGATTTTCCGGGCGGCGCGGGTTTCGTCGGCATCGCGGTCGCGCTGATGGGCCGCAATCACCCGTTCGGCATTTTCCTCGCGGCGGTGCTCTTCGGCGCACTGGCGCAGGGCGGATCGCAACTCGCCTTCGACCTGCCGAAGATCAACCGCGACATGGTCGTGGTGATCCAGGGACTCGTGATTCTTTTCTGTGGCGCGCTGGAGAATGTGTTCCGCGCCCCGCTGGCGGCAGTCTTTGGCCTGAAGGGCGCGAAATGAACACCGTAATTTGTCATGCCGAGCGCAGCGAAGAATCCACTTGGATCCACGCCCCGTTTGCAACCGGTGAGAGTCTCAATGGATTCTTCGCTTCGCTCAGAATGACAATCCGCGAGGAGACGAGGGCGTGATGGAGACTTACACGCTCATCGTTCTGACGCTCGCCGCCACGATCCGCGTGGCGACGCCGCTGCTGCTCGCCGCCCTCGCGGGCCTGTTCTCCGAGCGCTCGGGCGTTGTGGATCTCGGACTCGAGGGAAAAATGCTCGGCGCCGCCTTCGCCGCCGCGGCGGTCTCCGCCGCGACCGGCTCCGCGTGGGCCGGACTGGGCGCGGGGATTGCGACCGCGGTCTTGCTCGCGCTGCTGCTGGCGTTCGCCACGGTCACCCATCGCGGCAACCAGGTCGTCGCCGCGATGGCGGTCAACATCATGGTGGCTGGCCTCGGCCCGACGCTCGCGCTCGCGTGGTTCAATATCGGCGGCCAGACGCCGCAGCTTGATCAGCCCGCGCAGCGGTTTCTGGCGATCGTGTGGCCGGGGTCGGCGACGGCGCGGGAGGTGCCGTTTCCCGGGCTGCTTTACGCGGAGCTGTTGAGTGGCCATAACCTCCTCGTCTACCTCGCCGCCGCCCTCGTGCCGTTGAGCGCGTGGGTGCTCTTTCGCACGCGCTTCGGCTTGCGATTGCGAGCCGTCGGCGAGAACCCGCTCGCGGTCGACACCGCCGGCATTTCCGTCACCGGCCTCCGCTATCAGGCGGTGCTGATCTCCGGCGTGCTTTGCGGCGTGGCCGGCACGTATCTTTCAATCGCGGCCAGCGCTGGTTTCACGCGCGACATGACCGCGGGCAAGGGCTACCTCGCGCTCGCGGCCCTCATCTTCGGGAAATGGCGACCCTATCCCACGCTCGGCGCCTGCCTGCTCTTCGCCTTCACCGACGCTCTCGCCTCGCGCTTGCAGGGCGTGGCGCTGCCGCTCGTCGGGGTGATCCCGGTGCAGTTTATTCTCGCGCTGCCCTATGTGCTGACGGTGCTGCTGCTGGCGGGCTTCGTCGGCAAAGCGGTTGCGCCCCGGGCCATCGGGGTGCCTTATGCGAAGGAGAATTAATTTCACGATGACCATCCAAGAGCGGTTGAAAAAACATCTCGGGAAAACGCCTGACACCGCGCGAGCGCTGTTCGTCGCGGCCAACGCCACCGTCGTTGGCGACGTGACGCTCGGTGCGCAATCCAGCGTCTTCTACGGCGCAGTGCTCCGCGGCGACATCGCGCGCATCGTCGTGGGCGAGGGGAGCAACATTCAGGACAACGCCGTCGTCCACCTCGCGGACGACCATGACACGATCATTGGTGCGTGGTGCACGATTGGCCACGGGGCGATCGTCCATGCGTGCACCGTCGAGGACGAATGTCTCATTGGGATGGGGGCGACCGTGCTCGACGGCGCGCGAATCGGTGCGCGCAGCATCGTCGGCGCCAACTCGCTCGTGCCGCAGGGCATGATCGTTCCACCAGGCTCGATGGTCTACGGTTCGCCGGCGAAGGTGGTGCGCGCGCTGACTGCCGCCGAGCAAGCCGGCCTGCGGCAGTGGGCGGAAAAATATGTCGAAGTGGCCATGGCGCACGCGGCGCGGGCGTGACGAGAGTTGCCTGCGTCGGCCATGATTTCGAAAAGCCCTCAGGCCGTCGCGGGTGCTCCCAGTCCGCACTCGGAAGGTGAGCAAATTGGCCGGTGGACCGAAATTTCCGGGCTCGTGGGCCTACTGCTTGTTGCGGTGTATTACCTGACGATCTCATGGCGCACCTGGAATCACCCGCTGATCGATTTTGGCCGCGAGCTTTACATTCCGTGGCGGCTGTCCGAGGGAGCCGTGCTCTATCGGGACGTGGACGACGTCTACGGGCCGCTGTCGCAATATTTCAACGCAGGGCTGTTTAGGCTCTTCGGCCCGGGCTTGATGGTGCTCGTCACGGCGAATCTTGTGATTTTTGCCGCGATTCTGGCGCTTGGCTATTGGCTGTTCCGGCGGGCCTGGGGCGCGACGGGAGCGTTGGCTGCCTGTTTGGTTTTCGTGTCGGTATTCGCGTTCAGCCAGTATCTGGTCCTGTCGAATTTTAACTATGCCACTCCCTACGCGCATGAAGCCACGCACGGTTTGCTGGTCTGCCTGACGCTGGTGGTGGCGTTGGGTCGCTGGCTGGAGCGGCCGACGGGTTCGAAAAGTTTTTTCGCGGGGTTGCTAGTGGGACTGGCGTTGGTGTTAAAGCCGGAATTTATTTTGGCGGGTGGGGCGGTCACCGCGACGGCGTTCGTGCGTCGCTGGCGGAAATCGGGATCGATCTCGATCGGCAGCTTCGTGGCCTTGGCGCTGGGAGCGGCGCTGCCGACGGCGGTGTTTGCCCTGTATTTTGCCCGGCACTTTCCCGCGGGCGAGGCGGTGCTGGCGGCCGGGCGGGCGTGGTCGAGCGTCATCATTCATCCGGATATCCTGGGCAAGAAATACCAGTTGATGTTTCTGGGCCTCGACGATCCGTGGAATAATCTGGTGGCCCACGGCCAAAAAACCCTGCTGGTGATCGGGGCCCTTGGCGCCCTGGGTGGGATGACGGCGTTCGCGCTGAAGCGCCCGGGAGTGGCCGCGCGCTGGAGCGTGCTGGCGTTGGCGACCGGACTGGCGCTGACGATCGGCGTGAAGGGCGAGTGGGGTGACATCGGCCGGTGCCTGCTCGGATTGAACCTGCTCTATCTTGGCCTGGTGTGGAGCGGCCGCCTAAGTCGACTGACGCAAGGCCAGCCCGTTGATGAAGCGGTGATCGACCGGAGGATTTTACTCGGAGTGTTGGCGGCTGCACTGATGAGCCGGATGTTTCTGAGTGGGCGAATCATGCAGTTTGGTTTTGTGCAGGCGGCGTTGGCGGCGATGGTCGTGGTGGCGGTGGTGTTCGCGGAGAGCGCGGAATGGATGACGCCGCGTCGCGGCCGGCGGCGAGCGGTCGCCTGCGTGGCGGCGGCGCTGCTCGTGCCTGGGATCGTGTGGTGTTCGGCCTATTCCCGACGTTACCTGAAGGCGCAGGACTTTGCGGTGGGCGAAGGGCGGGATCGGTTTTATACGTTTCCGCCCAACCTGGACGCCACCGGCTATCTGGTAAACAAGGTGGTGGAAGTTCTGCGGGAGCTTCCGCGCGGTTCGACGCTCTTCGCTCTCCCTGAGGGCGAGATGATCAACTACCTTGCGCGGAGGCCGAGCCCGCTGCCGCAGTTTCAATTCTACTCGTTCACGACGGAGGGCGGACGCGAGCTGGCGGTCGTCGCCGCGCTGGAGGCCCACCCGCCGGACGTGGTCGTGATCATCAGCCGGGATCTGAAGGAATTTGGCATCACCCAATATGGGGAACGGGACGGTGGTGGCCGGCAGATCATGCAATGGCTCGGGCAGCACTATCAAGTGGCACACCATATCGGGGACGATCCACTGAATTCGGACCAGCGCGGAGCCTATGTATTGCAACGCAAGGCGGCCGGGGCGGCGAAAAACTGAAGGCGGCGCGCGCAGTGAAGGGCAGCGCGTTGCGGCGGCTTACGGCTAAGTCGCCCTACCGTTCGAATTTGGAAAACGTGTAGCGGAAATTCGCATCGGCGCTTTCGCGGCGCGCGGTCTCGCGCCAGGCGAGGTGCCGTCATTCGGGGAAGAACACGTCGCCTTCGACCGCGGCGTGAATGAGAGTCATTAGTCGAGTTGGCGCTTGTCCGCGGACTTCGCGGCCGGCATCAACGCGCATGAAATCTCGCGCTCGTCCGGCCTTGGTGTTGTTGGTGGCGGCGGGCTTTGGCGGCGCGCCCGCCGCGGTGGCGCAAGCGGACTATGATGTCATCCTGCGTCACGGCACAATTTACGACGGTAGCGGCGGCAAGTCCTTCGTCGGTGATGTCGCGATCAAGGGCGACCGCATCGCCGCGGTCGGCACCCTTGGCGGCGCCCGGGCGGCGAAGGAAATCGACGTCACTGGCCTCGCCGTCGCGCCGGGGTTTATCAACATGCTGAGTCAATCGGCGACGTCGTTGCTGCAGGATGGGCGGTCGCAGAGCGAGATTCGGCAGGGCGTGACGCTTGAGGTGATGGGCGAGGGCGGATCGATGGGGCCGCTCAACGACGAGATGAAAGCCGAGATGACCGCGACGCAGGGCGACATCAAGTTCGCCGTGGATTGGACCACGCTCGGCGAATATCTCACGAACCTCGAGCGGCGCGGCGTGTCGTGCAACGTGGCCTCGTTCATCGGCGCAGCGACGCCGCGCGTCCACGAGCTCGGCAAGACGAACCGCCCGCCGACGCCCGCCGAACTGGCGCGCATGCAGGCCCTCGTGCGGCAGGCGATGGAGGAGGGCGCGATGGGCGTGAGCACGGGGCTGATTTATGTGCCGGGGGTCTTCGCCAAGACGGACGAGCTCATTGCCCTCTGTCGTGCCGCCTCGCCCTACGGCGGCATCTATATCTCGCACCTGCGCAGCGAAGGCGATCGGTTGATGGAGTCGCTCGACGAATTGATCACGATCGCGCGCGAGGCCAACCTCCCGGCGGAGGTGTTTCACCTGAAAATGGCCGGCAAGCCGAACTGGCCGAAGCTCGACGAGGTGGTGAAGAAAATCGAGGCCGCGCACGCCGCCGGCCTGAAGATCACCGCCGACATGTATAACTACACCGCCGGCTCGACCGGCCTTGATGCCGCGATGCCGCCGTGGGTGCAGGAGGGCGGCTACAAAGCGTGGGCGGCGCGCCTGCGCGATCCGGTCGTGCGCGAGCGCGTCCGCCGCGAAATGAACGACCCTCAGGCCAAGTGGGAAAATTACTTTCTGGCTCCCGGTTCGCCCGACAAAATCCTGCTCGTCGGTTTCAAAAACGACGCGCTGAAAATCTACACCGGCAAGACGCTCGGCGCCGTGGCGAAGCTGCGTGGCACGCCGCCCGAGGACACCGCGATGGATTTGGTGATCGAGGACGGCAGCCGCGTGCAGTGCGTATATTTCCTGATGAGCGAGGAAAACGTGAAGCAGCAGATCGCGCTCCCGTGGATGGCATTTTGCTCCGACTCGGCCTCGATGGCGCCGGAGGGTGTGTTCTTGAAATCGAGCACGCATCCACGGGCCTACGGCAGTTTCGCCCGCTTGCTCGGAAAATACGTGCGCGACGAAAAGGTGATTCCGCTCGAGGAGGCGGTGCGGCGGCTCTCGCTGTTTCCCGCGGAAAATTTGAAAATCAAGGAACGTGGCGCGCTGCGGCCCGGCTGGTTCGCCGATGTCGTCGTCTTCGATCCGGCGAAAATTCAGGATCACGCGACCTACGATCAGCCGCACCAGTATGCCACGGGCATGGTGCACGTGTTGGTGAACGGCGTGCCGGTGTTGCGGGACGGAGAGCACACTGGCGCGAAGCCGGGCCGCTTCGTGCGCGGGCCGGGCTGGAAACCGAAATCCTGACAAGTGCGGGCTAGAGCCCGCTCTGCTTTTCCAGCGTGAAAAACGTGTAGCGGAAATTCGCGTCGGCGCTTTCGCGGCGCGCGGTCTCGCGCCAGGCGAGGTGCCGCCATTCGGGGAAGAACACGTCGCCTTCGACCGCGGCGTGAATGAGCGTCAGGTGCAGGGTCATCGGTCGGTCGAGCGCCAGCGCTTCGGCATAGATCCGCTCGCCGCCGCAGATGTAGATTTCGCCGGGCAGCGTGTCCGCGAAGGCGAGCGCGGTGTCGAGCGAGGAGGCCACTTGCACGCCATCGCGCGCGATCGCCAGGTCGCGGGTGATCACGATGGGGCGCCGGCCGTCGCGCGCCGCGCTGCGCCACGTCGCGAAACTCCGCCGGCCCAGCACGACGATCTGCCCGGCAGTCTGCGCCTTGAAAAAATTCCAGTCCTCCGGGATGGCCCACGGCAGCCGGCCGCCGCGGCTGATGACGCGGTTCTCCGCACAGGCGACGATGAGGTGGAGCGGTTTGGGCATGGAGGGTAGGGCGTGTTATCCCTAACGCGCCGCAACGAGCGCACAAACCTGAACGGCGCGTTAAGGATCACGCGCCCTACCTTATTGCCTTTGCTTCGCCGGTCGATTTCGTTTGGCGCATGACCATCGGAGTGCCCAAAGAAATCAAAATCGGCGAGACGCGCGTTTCGCTGACCCCCAGCCTCTGCCGCCGCTGCGTTTCACTCGGCGCCAAGGTGCTGGTCCAAAAATCCGCCGGCCTCACCGCCGGCTTTACCGACACGGAATACGCCGCCGCCGGTGCCACGCTCGTGGGGGCGGCGAAAAAAATCTGGGCCGCAGCCGACTTGATTCTGAAGGTGAAGGAGCCGCTGCCCGCCGAATACGGCCAGCTGCGCGACGGCCAGACGCTCTTTACCTACCTGCATCTCGCCGCCGGTCCGGATCTCACGAAGGTGCTCCTGCAGAAAAAAATTCTCGGCATCTCCTACGAGACGGTGGAGGGCGCCGACGGCAGTTTCCCGTTGCTCAAGCCGATGTCGCAGATCGCCGGCCGGCTCTCGATCCAGATCGGTGCCTATTTTCTCCAGTCGCAGCACGGCGGCTCGGGCGTGCTGCTCGGCGGCATCCCTGGCACGATGCCGGGTCACGTGGTGGTGGTGGGCGCGGGTAACTCCGGCGCGCATGCGGTCCAGATGGCCGCGGGCATGGGCGCGCGCGTGACCGTGCTCGACCTCGATACGCGCAAACTCGAGGCGCTCGATACCGAGTATCGCGGCCGGGTCGTCACCCTCATGTCCAACCCCGCCAACATCGAGGCCGAGGTCGCCGACGCGGATTTGCTGATCGGGGCCGTGCTCATTCCGGCGGCGAAGGCGCCCATCGTGGTGTCCGCCAAAACGGTGGCGCGCATGCGCCCCGGCAGCGTGATCGTCGACATCGCGATCGATCAGGGCGGTTGCATCGAAACCATCCGGCCGACGTCGCACGAGAAACCCGTTTACGAGCGGCACGGCGTGATCCACTACGCGGTGCCCAACATGCCCGCGCTCGTCGGCCGCACGTCGACGCTTGGCCTGACCCAGGCGACGGAGCCCTACGTGGCGATGCTCGTGAAGAAAGGTGTGGAGCGCGCCCTCGCCGAACACCAGGGCCTCGCCCGCGGGGTCAACACCGAGAACGGCAAGATCACCTACGGCGCCGTTGCGAAGGCCCTGGGCTACGCGTAAGGGCTGGTGGCCTGAGTGACCGGTTTTTTTCGCGTGCGTTTTCTGTGGCTTTTTCTCCTCGCGGTCTCGCTGCACGCCGAGCCTCTCCCCATGGGGCCCGGGCGCGTCGAGCTGCCCAATGGACCGGAACCCATCACGCTCTTCACCTACAAGCCACCGACCTACCAGGACGGTCCGCTGCTCATCGTTTGTCACGGCGTCGGGCGCAACGCGGAGGAATATCGTAACTTTGCGATCACCCTCGCCGAGCGCTTCGGCGTGATCGTCGTGGCACCACTGTTCGACAAGGATCGCTTCCCCTCCCTGCGCTATCAACGCGGCGGCGTGCTCGACGGCGCCGGCACGGCCCAGCCGGCCACGGCGTGGACTTTTTCGGTTATTCCCAAAATCGTCGCGCACGTGCGCGGGCTTGAGGGCAAACCAATGCTGCCCTACTACGTGATCGGCCACTCGGCGGGCGGCCAGTTTCTCGTGCGGCTCGCGGCGTTTCTGCCGGGCGACGCGGTGCGGATCGTCGCCGCCAATCCCGGTTCGTATCTCTTCCCGGATCGCGGCCAGAAATTCGGCTATGGTTTTGGCGACCTGCCAGACGAACTAAGCAACGACGAGGTGCTGCGCCGTTATCTCGCCGCCCAACTGACGATCTATCTCGGCACCGGCGATATCACACCGGAGCACGGTTTCGATGCCAGTCCGGCGGGCATGCAGCAAGGTTCCAACCGGCTCGCGCGCGGGCGGGCGGGCTTCGCCGCCGCGCAGAAACTCGCGCAGGAACGGGGCTGGGCCTTCCACTGGCGCAAGGTCGAGACGCCGGGCATCGGGCACGAAGCCGCGTTCATGTTTGCCGCGAAAGAAGCGGGGGACGCCCTGTTCGGAAAATGATCGCGCCTCCTCCGCTGACCCTGGCTCCCGAAGTCGCGGCCGCGCTGCGCGACGGTCGCGCGGTCGTCGCCTTGGAGTCCACGCTTATCACGCACGGGTTGCCGCAGCCGTGGAATGTCGAGACCGCGCTCGCGATGGAGGCGGCGGTGCGCGAGAGCGGGGCGGTGCCGGCGACCATCGCGGTGCTCGGCGGGAAAATTACGGTCGGCCTGACGCGAGCCGAAATCGAGCGGCTGGCCTCGCTGCCGGTGGGCCGGGTGCGGAAATGTTCGCGGCGCGATTTGCCCATCGCAGTCGCGCGCGGCGAGGACGGGGCGACGACGGTCGCCGGCACGATGATCGTCGCGCACCTGGCGGGCATCCGGGTGTTTGCCACGGGCGGCATCGGCGGCGTGCATCGCGGCGCGCAGTTCGATGTGTCGGCCGATTTGCTTGAGCTCGGCCGCACCCCCGTTGCCGTCGTGTGCTCGGGGGCGAAATCAATTTTGGATTTGCCGCTCACGCTCGAAGTGCTCGAGACGCAGGGCGTGCCGGTCATCGGCCTCGGCACGGACACGCTGCCGGCCTTCTATGCGCGCAGCAGCGGGCTGCCGGTGGATGTGCGGGTGGATTCGACGGCTGAGGCGGCGAAGATCATCGCCGCGGCGGTCCGGCTCCACGCGCAGCACGGGCTCCTCGTGACCGTGCCGGTGCCAGCGAAAGACGCGTTGCCGACAGCCAGCATGGAAGACGCCATCCGGCGGGCGACGACCGAGGCCGCGGAGAAAGACATCCACGGCAAGGCGGTGACCCCGTTTTTACTGACGCGGGTCGCCGAGCTGACGGATGGCGCCTCACGCCGCGCGAACATCGCGCTGCTCGTCAACAACGCGCGCCGCGCCGGCGAGATCGCGGTGGCGCTGGCGGCGCTGGGGTAGGGCGGGTTATCCTTAACCCGCCGTTCGAATACGTTGCGCGCTAAAGGGCGGGTCACGGACCCCGCCCTACGTTAGGCTGAGGCGGCGCGTTAGGGATAACGCGCCCGACCTTCAGGTCGGCACGATCGTCACGCTGAGGATCTCGACGCGGACGCTGGGCGTGCTTTTCTCGCCGCCACCGTTGCCGGTCACCGGCATGGTCGCGATGCGCTCGAGCACATCGTCACCTTTCACGAGCTGGCCGTAGGCGGTGTATTGACCGTCGAGAAATTTGGCGTCGCCGTGGCAGAGGAAAAACTGGCAGCCGGCCGAGTCGGGATGCGCCGACCGCGCTGCGGAAATTACGCCCCGGACGTGGGTCTTCTGGTTGAACTCGGCTTTGACCTTGTAGCCGGGGTCGCCGGTGCCGGGCATGCCCTTCGCGCCTTTCTTGGTGTTGGGGCAGCCGCCTTGAATCATGAAGCCCTTGATGATGCGGTGAAATGCCGTGCCGTCGTAGAAGCCCTCGCGCGCGAGTTTCTTGAAATTCTCGACGTGCTTCGGAGCGACGTCAGGCCAGAAGGCGAGCGTCATGTCCCCGTAGGAGGTCTTGATGAGGGCGTGCTCAGCGGGCGTGGGAGTGCTCATGAGGCGCGGAGCGAACCGGTGCGGCGGACGTTGGGCAAGACACAAAATTTGCGGCGCTTCGGGGGTAGGGCGCGACCGCCGGGCGCGCCGTGGTCCGAGGGCGACAGGCGCGGCGCGCCGGCCAGTGGCGGGCCTACGCCGGAAACGCGGCGTCGATCAATTCGCAGAAGTGGTGAATCAAAAACAAATGCGCCTCCTGCGCCGCCGCGCCGCTCTGGCCGGGTATGATGAGATCGCAGGTCGCGAGGCCCTTCGCCTGGCCGCCGCCGCGGCCGAGGAACGCGAGGGATTCGAGCTTGGCGGTTTTGGCCGCGGCGAGCGCGGCGAGAATGTTGGCGGAATTGCCGCTCGACGTGAGCACGACCACGAGGTCACCCGACTGGGCGAGGCCGGTGATTTGTCGGGCGAAAATCTGCGCGTAACCGAAATCGTTGCCGATGCAGGTGACGAGCGAGCCGTCCGACGAGAGCGCGATGGCCGGCAGTGAGCGGCGGGTCTTCGCGTAACGGCCCACGAGCTCGGTGGCGAAGTGGGCGGCCTCCGCGGCGCTGCCGCCGTTGCCGCAGATCAGGAGTTTTCCGCCGCGCTGCAGGGTCGCGAGAATCATTGCGCCGGCGCGGTCGATCGCGGGGCGGATCGTCGTCAGCGCTTGCAACGTGCGCGTGGTTTCGGCGAGCGAGGCTTCGAAGGTCATGACGGCCAGCGTGGGAAGAATTGCACGGAAGGAAATGAAGAAAACAGCGTCCAGCCGGCGTCGATCAGGTCGGTTTAACCACGAATGCTCACAAATGGCTCTGCTTCGGACCAACCCGGAATCGCCACCATCAGCACAAAACTGCGCAAAAAAATGTGCGGCTCGCGATCGCGCGAGGGCCGGTATGATCCGGGGACCTAGCTAACCCATGTCCCCGGATCATACCGACCCCGTGGGGCGAAGCGGACGGCGCTCCGCCGGTGGCAGCGACGGGTTGACTCTCCGCGCCCGCCCTTTCCTCCTGTGCAACCTCCCCCGTGCGCCTTGCTAAACTCACGCTCCATCATTTTCGCAACGTGGGCTTTGCCGCGCTCGAATGCCGCGGGCGGCAGCAGTTTCTCGTCGGCGCAAACGGGCAGGGAAAGACCAACCTGCTGGAGGCCGCGGGCTTTCTCACTGCGCTGCGTTCATTCCGCAATGCGGACAACAAGCTGCTCGTCACCCATACCCAGCACACGGCGGCGATGACGTGCGTGCTCGAGCATGAGCGGCGCGGCGAGACGCATGTGACGATCAAGGTGCGGCACGAAAGCAAGGAGCTGTGGTGCGATCAGGCGCGCGTCACGAAGCTCGCGGACTATCTCGGGCAGTTTCCCACGGTGGTGTTTTCGTCCCAGGACCTCCAGCTGGTGCGCGGCTCGCCGGCGGGGCGGCGGCGCTGGCTCGATCTGACGCTCGCGGCGATGGACGCCGGCTACCTGCGCGCGCTCCAGACGTATTCGCGGGCGCTGGCCGAGCGCAATGCGCTGCTCAAGGCGGGGCGGGCGGTGGACGCAGAACTCGCCGCGTTCGAGCAGACGCTCGCGCCGGCGGCAGCCCAGCTCATCGCGGGGCGCGAGGCCGGACTAAGGACGCTGGGCGCCCTGCTGACCGCGGCCTACGCGAAACTGTGCGACGACGCGGAGCCGGCGAGTTTGGGCTATGAGCCGAATTTCGCCGAGGCGGATGCCGAATCGTTGCTCGTGCGATTGGAGGCGGGGCGGGCGCGCGATCTGCAATTTCGCACGACGCTGGCCGGGCCGCATCGCGACGATTTTCACTTCACGGTGCGGCGCACGGCGGCGAAGGATTTTGCGTCGGAGGGGCAGCAACGCTCGCTGGTGCTGGCGTTGCGGCTGGCGCAGGCGGCCTGGTTTCAGGAGCGGAGCGGGGTGCGCCCGGTGCTGCTGTGCGACGATGTGCTCGGGGAACTCGATCCGGCGCGACGCCGGCGATTCTGGTCGGCGATCGATCCAGAGTCGCAGGTGATCGCGACGGGGACGAGTTTGCCGGATGCCGAGCTGGGCGCGTGGCAGGTGTTTGAGGTGGCGGATGGGGCGGTGACAGAGAAGGTGAACGCATGAGAAGCGCAATGCATGACGGAAGTCCCGCCCGCACGGGGCGGAATGTAGTGGAGATCGTGAGATTTTGGCGGGATGACATATTTGCGCGCACCAGAATCTTACGATTTCAGCTACCATACGGCGATTGGTCGCGCCCCTTCAGGGCGCGTGGTATTCGTTCGTTGGAGTCCCAGGGCGTTGCCCTGGGCTATCATATTTCGCCCCGTTGGGGCTCACGGAGCCCGGGAGACGCGTTGCGATTTGCCCATGCACTTTGAACCGTGGCAGTGGGCGCTCCTAGTGCTGGGGGCGCTGCTCGTCGGCGTGGCGAAGACGGGTATCGCGGGGCTGGGAATGCTGTTCGTCGTGATTTTTGCGCAGCTCATGCCGGCGAAAGCGGCGACGGGGATGGTGCTGCCGCTGTTGTGTTTTGGCGACTTGGTGGCGGTGGCGTCGTATCGGCAGCACGCGAGCTGGCCGCATCTGTGGCGGCTGTTTCCGTGGGCGGCGGCCGGCGTGGTCCTCGGATATTTTGCCATGAACCGCATCGGCAACCGCGAGGCGCAACTGCTGATCGGCGGCATCGTGATGACGTTGATCACCCTGCATGTGATCCGGCGCTGGCGCGTCGGCGGGCAGGAGGCGGAGCACGGCGCCTGGTTTGCGCCGACCATCGGTGTGCTCGCAGGTTTCACGACGCTGGTGGCCAATGCCGCGGGACCGCTGATGGCGGTCTACCTGCTGGCGATGCGGCTGCCGAAGATGGAATACGTCGGCACAGGCGCGGTATTTTTCATGCTGCTGAATCTGTTCAAGGTGCCGTTCATGGTGGATCTCGGGTTGATCACCTCCACGAGTTTTTCCTTCAACTTGCTGTTGGCGCCGGCGGTTTTGCTTGGTGCGTTGATCGGGCGAAGGCTGCTGGCGAAGATCAATCAGCGCTGGTTCGAGAATCTGGCGCTGGGGCTCTCGGCAGCGGCGGGGTTAAAACTTTTGTTTTGAAAACCAGCAAACCACCAAGGCACGGCACAGAGAAGGGCGCAGCGGTCTATTGTCTTTCTCCGTGGGCTCTGTGTCGCTGTGGTTCAATCAATTCCTCATGGCACGGATGACCGTCAGGCAAATGTGGGCGGCGAAACTGAAGGGCGGCGCGCTGCCCGGAGCGGGCCAGACGGCGGCGGGCCGAGCCGCGGTCGCGAGCGGCACGGCGGAGCGGGCGTTTCGGCGCACCCCGTTTACGGGACGGGTGCTCGGGATTGATCCGTCGCTCCGCGGCACGGGGCTCGCGTTGATTGAATTTACGCCGGGGCGGCAGCCGGTGTTGCTGCGCTGCCAGACGGTGCGCGTGGCGGCGCAGCTGCCGATGGCGTTGGCGCTTGGGGAGATTCACCGCGCGGTGGCGGCGTTTCTCGATGCGGCGGAGGTGCGGCACGTGGCGCTGGAGCAGACGATCTTCGTGCAAAATTTTCAGACGGCGCAGATTCTCGGTGCCGCCCGGGGCGCGGCGATTTCCGCGGTGGCGCTGCGCGGGCGACCGGTGTTCGAGTATGCGCCGTTGCGCGTGAAGCAGGCGGTGGTGGGGGCGGGCCGCGCGAGCAAGGAGCAGATGGCGCGCACGGTGATGGCGCTGCTCGGCCACGGGCGGACGCTCGCGCTCGACGAGGCGGATGCGGCGGGGGTGGCGCTGTGTCACGCGTTCACGTGGCGGGAGTAGCGTGGCCCGTGGGCGACGGGGGAGAATCGGAATTTTTGCCGCGGATCTCCTCGCACGGCTTCGTCGCAGTCAAAAGAAAGGCGATTGAGACCTGGAATGCACGGAGGTCCAAACCGAGAGCCGGAGAAATACGTCTGCCTCCGTAAGCTCCAGCTGAATTCCGGGTCGTCGGTGACGAATGATTCCGAAGGCCAGGGCGTTCAGAGGAAGTGCCCTAGGGCGTGCACCATTCTCGGCTATCGCAGTGCAGATGGCGCGGATGGTCCATGGCCTTTCTGTTTTTATTCGCCAAATCCGAGTCAGTCGCGGTCAAAAATGGTTTTGTCTTCCGTGGGCCGGTCGCAGAGCGGGCCTGACTCGCGCTTGCGTGACCGGGAGCGGTGCGGCAGCGTCGCGGCTTCTGCGATGAACGCCAATCCGGTCTCTTATTTATCTTTCCGGCCAAAGCTGGTCGAAAGTTTGCGCGGCTACACGCGCGCGAAATTTTTCGCGGACGCCCTGGCCGGGTGCACGGTCGGCATCGTGGCGCTCCCGCTCGCCATCGGCTTCGGCATCGCGTCGGGGGTGTCGCCGGGCGCGGGGATCTACACGGCGATCATCGGCGGGTTTTTGGTGGCGGCGCTGGGCGGATCGCGAGTGCAGATTGGCGGACCGGCGGGGGCCTTCGTCGGGCTCGTCTACGCGATCATCGCGCAATACGGACTGCCCAATCTGCTCATCTGCACGGCCATGGCGGGCGTCTTTCTGTTCATTCGCGATGGGTCCGATACCCCGAAGCTTGCTTCGGCTTGGTTGGATGGGAGGGTGAGGGATGGAGAGTCGCTACATCCACAAGAGCCACAATGTGTCGGTGCTGATGTATCATCTGGTGTGTGCGGCGAAGTATCGACGA
>SIBG01000061.1 GCA_009695305.1 Opitutus sp.
CTGGGAGCCGAAGCCGCCGGTCTGCGCGAAGCCATCGAGGAAGTTGGTGCCGACGCTGGCGGAGCCGCGAGCCATGAAACCGTCGTTCTCGGTCCGCTTCATAGCCGACGCGTCGTAGGCGAGCACGTCCGAAGTGTCGGTGGCGAGAATGTCCTCGATGAACTGCTGGTTGAACACAGTGACGTTCATCGGGATGTTCTCGATGGGCGTGTTCATGCGCGTGGCCTCAGCGGCATTGGTCGACTGGTAGCCGATGTCCTTCGAGGTGGTGACTTCGAAGACGGAGAGTTTCACCGTTTCTTCGGTCGCGGGTTTGGCGGCGGCTGGCGCCGACTGGGCGGAGGCGTGAATGGTCAGCAGGGCCAACGCCGTAGCGGTCAGGAGGCGAATCGGGGTTTGCATGGGTGGGAGGGGAGTTCGTTCGGTGTCGGGAGTCCGCGCTGAACGGTCTTGAAATGGCACGAGACGGGCGGAGGGAAACAACCGCAAACCGGTGGTATTGTATTGCTGCCTCTCCCTGATCCGCCGGGCGACGCGGCGGGCGTTCCGGGGCCCTCCGGCGATCCCGTTACACCGTAACGGATTTTGGGGCGACACCGATGCTCGCGCCGCGGACAAATTTTGGCATCAGCAGCGACGCGCGTTTGCCAACGGCCGCACCTTCCAACAACTCGATCACCGGCAGCAGCAGCGCGCGGGCAAATTCGTGGGGACTGGTGACGTAGCGGGCAGGCTCCGGCACCAAGAATGAAAGAAACAAGTCCTCGTCGCGGGAGATGAGCGACACCTGCTCGGGCACCCGCCAGCCCATCTGGGCGAGTCCGGTTAGAACCGTGAGATAGTGGAAGGCGTTGGGCACCACCAGCGCCGTGGGTCGATCGCGCTGACTCATGATTTGGCGCAAAGTTTTCATGATGCCTGCGGTGGTCGGGTTGTAGGGGCAGATCAACGCCTTGGCGTCGGGTCGCCGCGACCGGTTCACCGCCTCCAGAAACCCGGCCTCGCTTTCAATGTCGCCGGCGAAGCGAGTGCGTTCCGCAAAAATGGCCAGGTTCCGGTGGCCGAGCCCGAGCAATACGCCCGCGGCGTGGCGGCAGGCGGCCCGGTGGTCGAGGTCGCGCGAGGGCAGATCGACGCCGGCGTGGCACGAGCCCGCGACGAGGCAGGGCAATTTGCGCTGGGTAAACCAAAGCTGACAGGCCGCGTTGGCGCGCATCAGAATCCAGCATCCATGGGGATGCTGGCGGACGAGACGGTCCAGCGCGGCCCCGGGGCGGGCGCGAAAGTATTGCTGGCCATGCATCACGTGCAGCTGGCAACCGCGCTCACCGAGCATGGCGCGCAATTCGTCGATCCACAGGGTTTGCGTCGGGCGAAGGTGCTCCAGTGGCTCCGGCACCAGCAGCGCAACGTCGTGGGAACGCAACGGGCGGTGCGTGGGCGGGACACTCCGCAGGATTCGATTTCCCTCTCCGTGCTCAGCGCGGATCACGAGATCCCGGCTGAGTTGCGCGAGCGCGCGCCGCAGCGTGCTCCGGCTCACTTGCAGCATATCGCACAGCGTGCGTTCCGCGGGCAGCCACTCGCGCCACTGGCCGGCGGCAATCGCGGTGTTGAGACACACGACGGCCTGGCCGACCAGTGAGTGACGTTGGGGAAGGCCTTGCACGGTGCTCACCTGAAACCGTCTCGGTGCGCCGGGCAACACTAACTCCACCTGAAACTCGGCCGCCCGCGGTCGCCCCGGAACTTACTTGCAGCTTGAAACAATCGGCCGCCGCGCCCGTCTGTTCTCTGCGTATGAGAGAATCCTTTACCCGGTGGCTGATTCCCGCACTGGCGTTCGCCGCGCGGCTGGCCGCGCAGGACGCGTCCCAGCAACCCGTCAACGACAAGCCCATCGAGTTGCCGGTCTACACCGTCACCGACCAGCGTGAGCTGCCGCCGCCGGAGAAGTGGAGCTACGCGCGCATCGAGGGTTTTGAGGTGCTCTCCAATGCCTCCGAGCGTGGCACGCGCCGGCTGCTCCGCGATTTTCAGCGCTACTCCCAGGCGATCGGCCTCGTGTGGCCGGGCGTGCAACGCCCCGCGGCCGTGCCGGCCATGTTGATCATCTGCGGGCGCGGCGGGAAGTTCGAGGCGTTCCGGCCGACGGGCGAACGCGCGGTGGACCGGGCGATGGCGAGCCTCTCGCTGCTCGATCGAGAACAGGCGGCCATCGTGATCGATTTTGAGACCAAGGTGATCAACCTCGTCACACCCGAGGGCACCGCCGCGCTCGCCGCCGCCCCGACGACCGATGCGGGCGGCAACGCCATCGGCGGCGGGGCCGACCCCGGCTTCGAGGTCGACTCCTACCGGCAGCTTTACCGGGAATACATCCGGTTTCTGCTCGCCGGCGTGCAGCCCCGCGCGCCGGCTTGGTTCGAGGAAGGGCTGTCGCAAATTTTCATGGCGATGGAGGTCACCAGCACCTCCATCATCGTCGGCAAGCTTGAGGATCCCAACACGATCTCGGCCACGCAGGCCGCGATGAACGAGGCGGGCACGGGTGGCGTCGCGGCGCAGGAGGATCGCGATTTCAACGCCGCGCTGGCCCGGCGCGGGCTCATCGGGATGGGTCAGTTGTTGGCGGTCGCCAACGACTCCGCCACCGCGCGAAACCCGCTCGGCAGCACGTGGGCGAAACAATGCTACGCGTTTGTCCACTGGGGGCTCTACGGCGACGAGAGCAAACACCAGCGTGCGTTTCTCACGTTCATTAACCGCCTTGTCCACGAGCCACTGTCCGAGCCGCTCTTCAAGGAGTGCTTCAAGCAAAGCTACAAGGGCATGGAATTAACGATCCGGGGTTACGTTGATTTTACGTCACATCGTTATGCCGGGGTCGAGGCGCCGAAGGGCCAGAAGCTTCCCGAGCCACCGCCGCTCGTGCTGCGCGAGGCCACCGAGGCCGAAGTCGGCCGCCTCAAGGGTGAGACGTTGCGGCTGGCGGGACATCAGGCCGCGGCGCGGCTCGCGTTGATCGCGCCCTACATCCGCGGGGAGCGCGATCCGGCCCTCCTCGCCTCGCTCGGCCTGCAGGAGCGCGTGATGGGCGACGACGGGCGGGCCCGGAAATTTCTCGAGGCCGCGGCGCAGGCGAAGGCCGTGCGCCCACGCGCCTACCTCGAACTGGCGCGCCTGCGCTTCGCCGCGGCGAACGCGAAGCCCGATGAAACCGGCGGCCAGCTCAGCGCCGCCCAGACGGTCGCCGTGCTCACGCCGCTGTTCACGGCCCGCAGCCAGCCGCCCTCGCTGCCGGAGGTCTACGAGCTGATCGGCGAGTCGTGGTCGCGCAGCATCGTCGTCCCGACCGCCGAGCACCTCGCCGTGCTCGACGAAGGCGTGCGGCGGTTTCCGCGCGACGCCGGACTCGTTTACGCCAACGCCGCGTTGAAAGTAAAAGCCGGCCTCACCGCGGAGGCGACGTCGCTGGTCGGTCTCGGCCTCCGCCTGTCGCCCGCTGGGGCGATGCGCGAGAAATTCGAGGCGTTGCAGGCGGTGCTGCCAGCGGCGCCGAATCCCTGAGCGGGCGGCGACCGGCGCGTGCCTGGGACGGAGGGTTCAACTGCGCACGTTGATCGTGACTTCATACTGGTCAGTGGTGGGCTCCGCTTCGGCCCGCGCCACCGCCCGCACATAGACGAAGCGCACCAGAACGCGGCCCGGCAGGAGAGCGCGAAACGTGATGGTGGCAGTGCCGGCTGCGCCGGGCGCGGTCGCCGGCGCATATTTCACCTCACTCGTCTGCCGGAGTAGCTGCGGGTCGTTAGCGACGACCTGCCACACGTAGTCCGGACCGGCCGGAGCCGGCAGCACGATCCGGAGTTCATCCGCGGCGCGGAGGCTGGCCGCGACGTGCTTGGGACTCGCCTCCAGCGTTAGCGTGAGACCCGGTGAGATTGTGGCGGTGGGGGCGGTGCCGCATCCGGGCGAAGCGATGAGCGCCAGCGCGAGCACGAGGAGGAGGGGAGTTTTCATGCGCGCAGCCTGGGCCGACCATCGCAAAAAATAAGCGGTGATCTTATGCCACCGCGCCGACCATTGACTCGTGGCTGTCCGCCGCCGACGCTCCGGGTCCTTCGCCCCATGAAAACACTCCCCCGCCTGCTGACCATCATCGCCGCGCTCGGCTGCACCGCGCTGCTCCACGCCGCGGCTCCCGCCGCCGACACCCGCGCTTTCGAACTGCGCACTTACACCGTCACCCCCGGCAACCTCGACAAGTTGCTCGCGCGTTTTCGTGATCACACGATGAAAATCTTCGAGAAGCACGGCATGGAAAACATCGCCTACTGGGTCCCGGCCGAGGCGAAGGATGGCGCGGGCGAGAAGCTTATCTATCTCATCGCGCACCGGAGCCGTGAGGCGGCGAAGGCGTCGTGGGCGGCGTTCAGCACCGATCCCGAGTGGAAGGAAGCCGCCAGGGCCAGCGAGGTCGGCGGCAAGATTGTCGCCAAGGCGGAATCACTCTATCTGACCGCGACCGATTTTTCGCCGGCGATCGCCGCGAGCCTGGGCCGGGGCGGACCGCGCAGTTTCGAGCTGCGCACCTACACCGCGCCCGAGGGCAGGCTCGCCGCGCTCGATGCGCGCTTCCGCGACCACACCCGCGCGCTGTTCACGAAACACGGCATCACGAATGTCGCCTATTTTCACCCGGTCGATGCGAACAAGGGCGCGGCCGTCACGCTGGTTTACCTCATCGCGCACGCGAATCGCGAGGCGGCGAAGGCGTCGTGGGCGGCGTTTCGCGCGGACCCGGTCTGGGTCGCGGCCAAGGCCGCCTCCGAAACAGCGGCGGGAGGTTCGCTGACCGTGCCCGATGGGGTGAAGTCAGTTTTCCTGACGCCGACGGATTTTTCGCAGACGAAATGACGCGGGTGCGCCGGGAAAAGGTGGGTAATGGTATAGTTTGTCATTGCGAGAAGTCCGCACAAGCGGACGACGAAGCAATCCATGTAGCTGGATCGCCACGCCCGGCTTCGCCGGGCTCGCGATGACAAGGCAACTATACCACCTCGAACGGCATTTCCCCCTCAACCTTTCGGGTGCTTCTGGCGGTATTCGGGGCCTTTGCGGATATTGTCGCGCACCATCGCCTCGGTCCAATTTTGCTCGATGATGAAACGGCGGAAATTGGTGTAGCCGGTCGGGTCGGGCTCGCGGTCGAGCAAATCGGTGTAGGAACGACGGATGATGACGTCGGCGATCTGGCTGCGGAATTCGTCGCCGCGGCGGAGGTTGGTGCGCACCATTTCCTCTGACCAGCCTTGGTCGATGATCAGCCCGCGGAAGTGGCGCCGGCCGGTGGGATCGGGCTCGCGGTTCAGCAGATCACGGTAGGCGCGGACGATGATCACGTCGGGATCAGCGCGTTCGACCGGCCGGCCCCGCTCGCCGCCGCCGCGAACGCCGGCCCCACCGCCGCGCGGGAGTTCGATCCGGAGCGAGGAGATGGCGTCGTTCCACGAATGGCTGCCGTCTGGCACGGGGTGGTCGGCGAGGTTGGGCACGCTCTCGGCCACGCGCATGACATTGCCGCTGAAACGCGCCGCTTCATACACGAGCGCCACGGCGCCGCCTTCCACGCGGATGGAGGAAATGCTGTCGTTGGCGCGCTTGCCACTGTCGAAATTGATGTTGGCGAAGTTTTCGACCGCTTCGCCGGGATAGAGCACGATGACGCCGCCGCGGTAGTTGGCGTTTTCGTAGATGAGGATGCGCGGTTCCTCCCGACGGTCATCGCGGTCGCGCTGGGCCAGCGCGGGCAACGTCGTGGCAAGCAGCGCGAGCAGGACCGGGAGGAGGGGCGGCTTCATGGTGACTGAGAACAGCAAGGCCGGAGAAAGTTTCAATCTTCTAGCAGGGCCGGGCTCTGGCCATCAGCGGGCGCCGGCTGGTTCCTGACGGATCTGCGTCTCGAGTTTGGCGGCTTCGGCGACGGCCTCCGCGAGTGGCCGGCCGGCCGTCATGCCGGGCCGGAGGTGGCCGGTGGCGGTCAGCCATGCATCCGAGAGCAGCTTGCGGCGGGTGCGAATGAGTTTGAGCAACTCGCTCTCTGGCGCGGTGGCCAGACTGAGCGGCAGGGCGGCGTCCGCCGCCGAGCAGCCCCACGCCGCGAGAATCGCCTGCGCGATCAGCGCGTGGCCGGA
This sequence comes from Opitutus sp., assembly GCA_009695305.1. Taxonomy (GTDB): domain Bacteria; phylum Verrucomicrobiota; class Verrucomicrobiia; order Opitutales; family Opitutaceae; genus SIBG01. The sequence continues at coordinate 6,198 of SIBG01000061.1, forward strand.
AGCCGTCGGATGCACCCCGTCCTTCGCGAATGTAAAATCGGGCTCCGCCTGACGACGGGTGGCGAGGGCGGCATTCATCGGGCCGTGGGCGTCGATCACGACCCAGCCGTCCGCGCGTTGCGCGATCAACCACGCGGAGTAGCGGTCAAGCACGCCGTTGTAGCCGGCGAACATCTTCTTGGGATCGGCGGCGAGCTCGGCCGGTCGGATTTTGTCGGGAATGGGCCGGGGGTCGAACACCGGGGGTGTGACCAGCATGACGGACGCGTGGGCCGCGGCGGCGCGGGCCCGCAGGTGCTCGAGGCCGGCCTGAAATTTTGCGAACCGCTCGTCGGAATACGGAAAATAAATCCCGTCGTTGATCCCGTAGCAGGCGATGACCAGGTCCGGCTGGGTTTGCGCGAGCACCCGGTCGAGCCGCTCGCGCAGCACGGGCCGCGGGAATTTTCCGCCGGCATGTCCGGGTTCGGACAAGCCGGAGACCGTCTCACTCGGCAGGCCGAGATCGAGCATCTCGCCGCGCCAGCCGGGGCCGCGCGTGCGCACCACCGCCTCGATGTAATCCACATAGCCGCCCGCGTAGGTGATGCTGTCGCCGAGAAAGACGATCCGCTGCACGCCGGCCAGCCGTGCCGGCACCGTCTCGTCCGCGCGGGCCGACCTGACCGCCAGGCAGGCCAGGATAAAGGTTACGCAAAGGCTCAGCCGTTTCATGGTGCGGAGGCGGAGGTTGTGCCCGAGCATCAGGAAGGGTCGGGCCGCGCCGCGGTTCGCCGCGGCGTCAGCCAGACGACCGGCGGGGCCATTTCAACCTTTCGTGTCGAAGAACAGTCCGCGCATGCCGTCCTTCGGGTGCGTGGCGGCCCAGGTGAAATGAGTGACCGTCAGGTCCGCCACGGCAAACGGCGCGCCCTCCGTGTGGCCGTCGCCGATGCGGTCGCGCCAGTAGAGCACGGTTTGCTTGGCGCCGGCGCTGGTGAGATTCGGCGGCGAGCTCCTTGGTGTCGGCGACTTCGACAAATTTGGTGACGCTGCGGCCGAGGCGGCCTTGGTTGGAGACGAATCCGATGCGAGATTTCATGTGGTGGGGGAGAGGGTCAGAAGCCGTGGTGGTGCCGACACCGGCCAACTTGGCGAAGTCAGGGGCGGGAGCACGAGACAATTTCACCGCCCCTCACCAGGTGAGCACCAGGAGCGAAACGGCCTGCCGCGGGAGAGGGAACTTCAGCGCGGCGAGCCCGTTTTCCACGGCGACGGTGGCGGGCGTGTTTTCAAGCCGGCCGAGCTGCGCCGCGGCCTCAAGTTGCACGTATTGCGGCCGCGTGGGCGCAACCGGTGAACCGAGCGATTGCCAGAGCGTGTAAGCGTTGCTGTGCGTGGCATCGACGCGGTAATGCGAAAGTTTCGGTTGCGCTGCGGCACCGGGCAGGCCGGCGAGCGTGAGTTCCACGGCGGCCGCAGGGCCGGGCACATCATCGTCGTGATAATGCCACACGAGCACGGCGAGCTTGCCGGGGGCGAGGCTGGCGAGCGCGGCGACATCGGGCGCGGGGCCGCGGACGCCGGACTTGATGATGGTTTCGACGCCAAGGTCGCCGGAACTCTGCGCCTCGATCCGCTGGCCGGACATTTTCGCCATCATCCGAAACGTGTTGAAGACGGGCAGCGTGAGGCCGTTGCTCGCCAGCACGCGGAAGCCCGCGAAATAAGGCTGGTCCTCAAACTCGAACGCCCACGTGACCGCGCCCTCCAGGTTTACGCCGTGTTTTTCGGCGAGCACGTGTTTGCGCGAGAAGACGGCCGCCGTGTAGCTGGAGAACATCGTCCCGTTGCGGTAGCCGAGCTGCGCGCCCTGACAGGCGGCGCAACCGTCGGGATCGGATTCACCAATGACGATGGGTTTGCCCTTCAACTCGGGGAACGAAGCGAAGCGCGCGAAGGCGGTGTCGATCGTCCGCAGTTGATTCGCGATCCCGGTGCGCACGTGACCATCGACGAAGGTGGGCGAGCCCTTGGCGTGAAACGAGAGGAAGTCGAGCGGGGTGCCCAGCTCACCGGTCGCGAAATTTTTCTCATGCAGGCAGTGCTCCAGGAAGCCTTGCATGAATTTTCCGCCGTCGCCGGCGGAGTCCATGCCGCCGACGCGCGCGGTCGGCAGCGCGCGACGCACACCGTCGATCGCGTAGTCGTGCAGTTTGTAGAATTCCTCCGGCGTGCCCTTCCAATAGGCGATGTTAGCCTCGTTCCAGACTTCCCAATACCACTTTGCGACTTCGCCGGCGCCGTAGCGCTCGACGCAATGCTTGGTCCACTGGAAGACGAGTTCGCCCCACTTTGCGTAATCCTTCGGCGGGTAGGCCCAGCCGGTGTAGATTTCGTTGTAGGGAAACCCCGGCCGCCACTCGTGCTGGTAGGGATCGGGCTTGGTCGACAGCGCCTTCGGCATGAACCCAATCTGCGCGTAGGGCTTCACGCCGTTGGCGAGATAGGCATCGAAGATGCGGTCGACGATGGTCCAGTCGTAGATCGGGTTGCCGAGTGCATCTTCGGTGTAGGCGTTGGTGCTGCCCCATTTCAGCGCGGGCGTGCCGTCGCCGGTGACGAGCAGGCTGTGCGCGCGGAAATATTCCTGCGGCTCGCCAAGCCGGCCGATGTCGCGCAGCAGTTTTCTCCCATCCTTCATGGTGGCGTAGTTCGGCTCGTCGGCGCCGAAGAAACGGTAGATGGGCTTCAACTCGCCGTGGGTCTTCGTCGCATCGACGCGGATCGTGACGGGAAAGGCCTCGTCCGCGGCGAACGCAGCCAGGGTGATGACGGCCGAAAGCAGAAACGGACGGAGGAACGAGCGCATAAAGGAAGGGGGAGGGAGGGCGCCGAGACTCAGCCGCTGACGCGTGCGCCGCAAACGTCAAACGCCAGGACAGTCCGGTTTTCCAGAGAGGGCGGGACCGCTGGGCCCGCCGCGAATCACCCTCGGCCAACGCATCCGAAACGGTGCGCCCAGAGGTCGCGCCCTACCTCGATCTAAGTTCTCTCACTCCGGGTCTGCCCAGCGCTTCGCGCGCGCGAGGGCTTTGTTCCAGCCGGCGAGAAGTTGTTTGCGCTGCGCCGGTTTCATCGTCGGCTCGAAACGGCGGTCGGCCTGCCATTGCGCGGCGATCTCGGATTGATTCTTCCAGTAGCCGACGGCGAGGCCGGCGAGATACGCGGCGCCGAGGGCGGTCGTCTCGGACACGCGCGGGCGCACGACGGGCACGCCGAGGAGGTCGGCTTGAAATTGCATGAGCAGATTGTTCGCGCACGCGCCGCCGTCGACGCGGAGCTCCTTCAATTTAATGCCGGAGTCGGACTGCATCGCGTGCAGCACGTCGTGCACTTGATACGCGATGCCTTCGAGTGCGGCGCGCGCGAGATGCGCGGAGGTCGTGCCACGCGTGAGGCCGGCGACCAGGCCACGGGCGTATTGATCCCAGTGCGGCGCACCGAGGCCGGCGAAGGCGGGGACGAGATACACGCCCCCGGTGTCGGAGACTTGGGCGGCGAGCGATTCGATTTCACCTGAGGTTTTGATGAGCCCGAGCCCATCGCGCAGCCACTGCACCACGGCGCCCGCGATGAAGATGCTGCCTTCGAGCGCGTATTCCGTGCGATCGCCGATGCGCCATGCGACGGTCGTGAGCAGATTATTTTTCGACGCGATCGGTTTCGTGCCGGTGTGCATCAACATGAAGCAGCCGGTGCCGTAGGTGTTCTTGACCATGCCGGGCCGCGTGCACACCTGTCCGAACAACGCCGCTTGTTGGTCGCCCGCGATGCCCGCGATCGGAATCGCGCCGCCCCACAGATGGCACTCGCCGTAAACTTCGCTCGACGCGCGCACCGTTGGCAGCATCGCGCGCGGCACGCCGAAGAGTTTCAGCAGGTCGTCGTCCCAATCGCCGGTGTGAATATTGAAGAGCATCGTGCGCGAGGCGTTGCTGACATCGGTCACGTGGACGCGCCCGCCGGTGAGATTCCACACCAGCCACGAGTCGATGGTGCCGAACGCGAGTTCGCCAGCGCAGGCGCGCGCCTTCGCGCCGGGAATACTCTTCAAAATCCACTGGAGCTTCGTCGCCGAAAAATACGCGTCGAGCACGAGCCCGGTCTTGCGGCGGATCATCGCCGCCTTGCCGGCCCTTTTCAGCCGGTCACACGCACCCGCGGTGCGGCGATCCTGCCAGACGATCGCATTGCAGATGGGCCGGCCGGTCTTGCGATCCCAGACGACGGTGGTCTCGCGCTGATTGGTGATGCCGATGGCGGCGATGTCGGTGGCGGTGAGCCCGGCCTTGGTCAGCGCGTCGGCGGCGACGCCCGACTGCGTGGCCCAGATTTCACTGGCGTCATGCTCGACCCAGCCGGGCTTCGGGAAAATCTGCCGGAACTCCTGCTGCGCGGCGGAGACGATGACGCCGGCGTGGTCGAAGACGATCGCGCGCGAGCTGGTCGTGCCTTGGTCGAGGGCGAGGAGGTATTTCATGGCCGGCGGCAGAATTTTTTTAACCACGGATTACACGGATGAGCACGGATCAATACCCGCGCGACGAAGGCGCTGATCAGTGGCGATCCGGGAAATCTGTGGTCCAAGATTGGGCGCATAGAGCCAGGGCCGATCGGAGACCAGCCCTACTCCGGCACCAGCTCGGGCACGACGGGCCGGCCGGTTTCGCGGCGGATGGATTCGAGATTTTGGCGGATGAGTGCGCCCATCGTTTCGCACTTGAGGTAGTCCGGCCGGTGAAAATGCTCCGCAAGTTCCGCCCGCAGGTGGTGCACCTTGTCGGGCGGCGCAATCGGGTCGCGCGCCATGTCGTGCAGCAACAGGCCAAGGCGCTCGGAGGCGAGCGACGCGCGCTGGAGGATCAGCGTCTGCTCCTCGCGCCGATATTGGTTGGCGGTCTCGGGGTGCAGGTGCTTCGCGCAAAATTTCACGAGCGCCGCGTTGTCGACGAAAAACTGCGGGAGATAAAAGTTTTTTCGGCCATTGTAGCTCTGCTGGTCGAAGTCCATCGCGCGAATCCGCAGCTGCGCCTCCTCGAAATCCGGGGTGACGACGAAAACAAAATTGTAGGCCCGCATGTCGCCGAGCAGGCGGACGAAGCAGCGTTCGTTGAACTTCACCAATTCTTTTGCGATGCGGATCGGCTTCAACTCCGCGTGCTGGCCGAGCCAGTCCTTGATGAACATATCGCCGGGGATGCCGACGACATGCTCCTCGACGAGGGTCGAGCCGTGCGTGAGGTAATTAAGGCGGTTCGGGGAAAGTAGGTGTTCGAGCTCGAGGCCGTAGACGCGGGAGGCGTCGGCCTTCTTCACGTAGAAGTAATCCTGGTTGTCGTTATAGGCGTTGACGATTCGGATGCGGAAGGGCGTGGAGTTTCCAAACGTGCAGAAGTCCACGCGGTCAACGTAGAGATGGCTGACGACCGACATGTCGCCATCGACCTTGAGCAGGGCGTAAACCTGCTTCAGCGCTTCGTTGAGCGCGGGCATTTCGTTCGCGTCGTAGATGACGGTGTCCCAGAGGGTCGGCTTGCCCTTCTCGTTGGTGAGCGGAATCACTTCGTGAAAGGCGCGCAGCCGCTCGTAGGTGAGGGGGAGGACGCGCTCGCGGCGGTAGCGGCGGAGGTAGCCGAGCAGGTCGGAGCTGATCGGAAAGCTCGGCTTGCGCCGCGTGGGGGCGGGTTCGGACGGAGTCGCAGCTTCAGCCATGCGCGCGAAGGTGGGAGGGGCGGCGCGCGGAGGCAACTCCGCTCGGCAGGGGGAAGATGTATTGCGCGGAGTTGAGGGAGGCCCATGATCGGCGCATGAAACGAATGCTGGGCGCGATGGGGCTGCTCGCCGTTGCGACCGCCGCCCTGCCGGCGCCGCGGCGCGCCAGCAAGCGGTGACGCTGGACTCCTTCGACGCCGCGCTGTTTGCGCGCGAAGTTTTCCGCGAGAGCAACCGCGTGCGAGAGCGGCATCAACTGCCGAAGTTGCGCGCCGACCCGCGGCTCGACGCGGCCGCCGACGAGCAGGCCACGATGATGGCGCTGCAGGCGCATATCGACCACCGCAACCCGCGGCCCGGGCTGGACCGCGCCATCGACCGCGTGCTGCACCAAGGGGTGGAGACGCAGCTCGTGATCGAAAACGTCGCGCGGACGAATCTGCGCGAACGGGTGGACGACGGGTGGCGCCGCCGCACCTATGCGCAGCTGGCCGCGGTCCTCGTGCAACAATGGATGGATTCGCCGCCGCACCGGGCCAGTCTGCTCCACCGCGAGATCACCCACCTCGGCGTCGCCGCGCATGCCTCGCTGATCCCGCCTACGCAGGAAGACGTGTTCGCCGCCCAGGTGTTCGCGCGGCTGGAGCTGGAGCGGTGAGGGCACGCGCGTTTGCCGGCGGGGTCGGCCAAGCCAGCAGGGGGCGCGTTACGAACAACAATTTGCCCCGCACTGGACGGGCGCAGCTACCCCAGCAGCCGCTCGCACAGCCCGAGGAGTCGCGCGCGCAGCGGTTCACCGCGGGTGGCGAAGGCGCGTTGGTGAGTTTCGTAGTCGGCGCGGCCTTCGGGCGTTTCGATCGCGATCGGCGGGAAGCCGAGCGCGCGGAGATCGTAGGGGCTCGCGCGCATGTCCACTTCGCGGATGGCGCGGGCGAGTTCGAAGCAATCGGCGATCAGCTCGCTCGGCGTGAAGGGCGCGAGTTTGAAGGCCCACTTGTAGAGATCCAGGTTGGCATGGAGGCAGCCGCGCTGCTCGAGTTGCGGGGCGTCGGCGCGGGTGGGCTGGACTTTGTTGAGCGGACGCGCGGGCGTGGTGAAGAAGCGAAACGCATCGAAGTGCGAGCAACAGACCGGTAGCGACTCCACGATGCGCGCAATCTCGTCGGGCGGAAAGCGCAGCGGCCACGTCTGGTGGCGGACTTCGTCGGGCGCTTGCCGGTAGACCATCGCCCACTCGTGCAGCCCGTGGCAGCCGAAGAACGGCGGGCGCGCCTGCATCGCGGTGAGCAGCGCGCTTAGCCAAGCGACGAATTCGCGGCGGTGGGCGGGGAGCGCGGCGGGATCGATGGCAACGAGTGGCGCGGGCGTGGCCGGGACCTCAGACCGGCTCGGAGAGCCGGCCCCACCGTCGGGCAGTTCGCGATATTCTGGCCGGCGTAGGAATTCGCGGGCAGCCTCGCCAGCGAGCACGAGGTCCGGCCCGGGATGCCAGCGTCGCAGCCACGCGACGCGAAACGCATAATAGGTAAAGAGAAAATCGTGGACCGGATGTTTCTCGCCCCGGGCGGCGCGGGCTTGATGCGGATCGGTCCACGCGCGCACGCGCGCCTCGTGCGCTTGCTGGCGTGCACGCCATTCAGGCTCGGTGAGAACTTTGGTGGCGGAATGATTGGAGCGGGTCGTGGTCATTTCGCAAAGTAAGCCACAAGGTTACTTTCGATTTGTGGCGTCCGGGCCAGACTGGCCGGGAAAATCGTAGTGGTAGCGCTCGTGAAGAAACACCGTGAGCACCTCGGCGGTGGTTTTGGCGAAGCGCGTGCGGTTGACCGCGGTGTCGCGGAGGCCACCGCGGTAGCATTCGATCTGCACCCCGTCGACCTTGGTCGTGGCGGGGGCGGCGGCGTGCCGGCGCACGATGTAGCCGCCGGAGAAAAACGGGGTCTGGGCGGGCGGCGGCTCCTGCGGGCTGGGCACGGCGCGGATGCCGCGTTGCTCGAACAAATCGCCGAGGCTGCGCGGGCCGCGGATGAGCGCCGCGCCGCTGCCGCCGAACCGCGCGTGCAAATTGCCGGCATCATATTCGATCCAGCGTTCGGGGCCGAAGGCGACGTCGCCGGGTTTGACGTCCGCGGCGGCGGCCGTGGCAGCGAGCGCGAGGAAGCGTAAAAGCACGCGCAGCACGGTGAGGCCTCAGGGTGACCCGCGCGCGAGCAGGCGGCGCACGCCCTCGATCGGCGGCGCGGTGATGGGCGTCAGCGGCAGCGGCGTGCGCGGCGTGAGGGCGGCCGCGACCGTCGCATTGGTGAGGAGCGCGCCGCTGAGGCCGGTGGGCACGGTGTCGAGGGGCGTGCCCGGGAAAAGCTTCGTGGCGACCCGGGTCGCGAGCTCGACGAGCTCGCCGGCGGATTCGATGAGGACTTGGTGCGCGGTGTGGTCGCCCTCGGCGGCGAGGCGGAGGATGGCCGGGGCGAGCGCGGCGATCACGCGGTTGGGCTCGGCGTGGGAATAAAAATAACGGGTGATTGCGCGGGCATCCGCGGCGGCCCCGAGCGGCGTGTGATCGCGCACGGTGGGACCGAGGCGCGAGGCAGGGAGCCAGCCCTGGAGTTCGAGGAGGGCACGAGCGATGGCCCGGCGGCCGAGTTCGTAGCCGCTGCCGGGATCGCCGAAGCGCCAGCCGGTGCCGCCGGCGTAGTGGATCGTGCCGTCGGGCGCGCGGGCGGCGACGAAGGACCCGGTGCCGGCGTGGATCACGAGGCCGGGAGCGCCGTGCGTCGCGAGTTCGAGGGTGGGGAGCGAATCGAGTGCGGCGGTGACCCGACCGAAATCCGTCAGCGAGGCGGCGAACTCCGACCAGAAGCCAGGCAGGCCGGACATGAAGAGCAGCGTCGCGGAGACGCTGCCCGTTGGAGCGGGAAGTTGAAGGTTTAAGGAGGAGGTGAGCGCCACCAGCGCGTCGGTGACGATGAGGCGGGCTTGGTCGGGGCCGACGACGTTCGGGTTGCAGCCGGGCGCGAGGTGGCGCGCGATGATCGTGCCGGAGGCATCGACGAGGATGCATTCGGTTTTGGTGCCGCCACCATCGACGCCGATTTTGTAGACGGTGCTCACGCGAGCTGTTTGCTCAGGCGGTGCTGGTATTTCGCCCCGACGGCGCGGTTGTGTTCGATGGCGCCAGCGAGGTTCTGGCTGCGGAGGACGGGGAGGTCGTGGCCGTTGTTTTTCAGCCACTCCATCGTCGAAAGCATGAGCCAGTTGAGGATCGAGCCGCCGACGAAGGTGCTGGTCGGGCCGGTCGCGATCTCGGGCGTGAGCTGCATGATGGTGTCGCCGGGGACGCCACCGTTATCGAGGGTGTAGTCGCAGATCGCATGGAGATTCTGGCCGCCGGGGTGCACGGTCGTGGCCGTGGTGGACATCGCGAGCGAGCAGAGACCGACGACGACGCAGCCTTTTTTCTTCGCGTGGAGTGCGACCTCGATGGGCGAGGCGTTCTTGCCGGAGTTGGAAATCACGATGACGACTTCGCCGGCGCGCAGCTCGTATTGGCGGTCGTAGCGTTCGACGAGCTTCGTGCCGTAGCCGACGAGGTTCTCGATAAAGCCGGCGGTCGGGTCGTTGATGCTGGTGATGCAGACGAGCCCGCCCGCGCGGCCGACGATTTCGCGGGCGATGATTTCGCTGTGGCCGGAGCCGAAGGTGTGGATGACTTCGCCGCGGGCGACGGAGGCGCCGAGGAGCGGTGCGAGTTTCGTGAGGATGGGCGTGTTGACGGTCCAGGCACGGGCGAGGAGTTCGTTGGCCTTGGCGGAGTAGGATTCGGCGAGCGAGGGCATGGGGAAGAGAAAGGCCGAAGGGCTGAAAGACTGAAAGACTGAAAATGCGGCGGGCAAAGCCGGGCGCGGGAAACAGACATTGCGGCGCGAGCGGTCGAACGTAACTTGGCCGAATGATTCAGGCAATCGATCATCTCAACATCGTCGTGGCCGACATGGAGCGGTCGCGGAAGTTTTATACCGAGGTGCTGGGCTTCACCAAAACGAAGGAGGCGCAGCTCTCTGGCGAGTGGATCGAGCGGATTGTCGGGCTGCAGGGGGTGCGGGTGCATGCGGTCTTCCTGGTTTCGCCGGGCGGCGAACCGCGGATCGAGTTGCTCAAGTATGAAGCACCGGCGGGCGCGGGGTTCGCGGAAAATTCGCGGGCGAACACGCTTGGGCTGCGACATTTCGCCCTGCGGGTCGACGACATCGCGGCGATGGTCGCGAAGCTGCGCGCGGCGGGCGTGGAGGTTTTTGGCGAGCCGGTGCGTGTGCCGGGCGGTGTCGTGGAATTCGACGCGGGCAGCCACAAGACGCTCGTCTACTTGCTCGACCCCGACGGCGTGATCATCGAGCTCGCGGAGTATCGGTGAGGGGAGCTGGCGGTCGTCCTCACGCTTCCCACCGGCCGTAGATCCCGCACGGCAGAACTTTCCCATCGCGCTCGATCGGCAGGCCGACTTCGCCGGCGGCTTCGATCCGGTCACGATGGATGCGCCGACGGTCGATCCGAAATATCCGCCATCGAACGCGGCGTTCAAACTCACGAGCGGCGGCACCCGCATCAACGCGACCCTCTTTCTCGCCGCAGGTGCCGGTCCGCACGCGACCGTCGTGTTGCTGCACGGTCGGCCGGGGGTTGAACGCAACTTCGACTTGGCGCAAGCGCTGCGGCGTGCAGGGTATCATGTGCTCACGTTTAACTATCGCGGCTCGTGGGGCAGCGGTGGGCTTTACTCGCTCGCCAACACTGTGGAAGACACGTGCAACGCGCTCGTGTATCTACGCACGGCCGAGGCGCGGGAAAAATACGGCGTCGATCCCGCGCGACTGGTGCTTTTCGGCCACAGCGCCGGCGGCTATGCGGCGCTGCAAGCCGCCGCGCGCGATCCCGCCGTGCGCGCCGTGGCCGCGCTTGCACCCATGAACGAAACAGCCGTGACCGAGTTTTTGCAGGCGCCCGACTGGAAGAAACGGATTCTGGCCGGGGCGCGCGCCGCACTCGACGCGGAGTCCGGGCCGTTGCGCGCGGAATCTGCGGAGGCCACGTTCGCGCAGGCGCCGGGCTACAATTTTCTCGGCGAGCTGAGCGGGCTGCGCGGCCGGCCCGTGCTCCTCATCGCCGGCACGCGCGACACCGTGCTGCCGATCACGTATCATCACGAGCCGATCTTGAAGGCGCTGCGCGACGCGGGGAACAAGGGCGTCGAGACCGTAATCCTCGACGACGATCATGCGTTTGCCGCGCATCGCGTCGCGGTCATGCGCGCGGTGGTCGGTTGGATGCGAAAGACGGTCGCTCCCTGAAGTCGCGCACGCGTTCACTTCGCGCCAATCAGTTCCGCGAGCGGCACGACTTCGACGCGTTTTTCGAGGCGGTAGCGGCGCGTGCCGGGGTAGACGACGAGGAGTTCGTCGAGTTTGAGATCGACGAGGGCGGTGCGCATCGAGGGCGTGAGGGTAGGGGCGTCGGTGCGTTTGCATTCGACGCCGATTCGCCGGCCTTTTTTGAAGAGCACGAGATCGATCTCGGCGCCGTTGTGCGTGGCCCAGTAGTAGGCGTCGTCGGGGCGGAGGGCCTTGAGGACTTCCTCGACAGCGTAGCCTTCCCACGAGGCGCCGACTTTCGGGTGGTGTTCGAGGTCGCGCGGCGTGCCGAGGCCGAGGAGGGCGTGGAGCAGGCCGCTGTCGCGGACGTAGATTTTCGGCGCCTTCACTTGGCGCTTGCCGAGGTTCTCAAACCACGGTGGGAGCTGGCGCACCATGAACACGCCGGTCATGAGGTCGAGGTAGCGGCGCACGGTGGACTCGTTGATGGCGAGGGCGCGGGCGAGTTCGGCGGCGTTCCAAATCTGGCCGTGGTAGTGGGCGAGCATGTTCCAGAAGCGGCGCATGGTCACGGCGGGGATGGTCACGCCGAGCTGCGGAAGGTCGCGCTCAAGAAACGTCTGGAGAAAGTGACGGCGCCAGACGAGCGAATCGGCGTCGTTGTGCGCGGTGAACGCGAGCGGGAAGCCGCCGCGCAGCCAGTGGCGCGACTGGGCGGCGGCGCCGAGGTCGGCGAGGCGGAAGCCTTCGAGGGGCACGGTTTCGAGGCGGCCGGCGAGCGTCTCGGAAGAATGTCGGATGAGGTCGGGTGCCGCGCTGCCGAGGAGAAGGAAACGCGCCGGCAGCGGCCGGCGGTCGGCGAGCACGCGCAGGAGCGGAAAAAGCTCGGGGCGGCGCTGCACTTCGTCGATCACGACGAGACCCTTGAGTGGGCGGAGGGCGGTGTCGGGCTCAGCGAGGCGCGAGAGACTGGCAGGGTCCTCGAGATCGAAGTAGTTGAGGGAGTCGGGTGCGACGAATTCGCGGGCGAGCGTGGTCTTGCCACACTGGCGCGGGCCGAGCAGCGCCACGACGCGGCTGCGGCGCAGCGCGGTGCGGATAAGCGAGCGGTCGGTGGCGCGGTCGAGCATGGCGGAAATAGGGACCATGAAAATCCCGCAGTCAATGCGGGAATTTCATGGTTTAAAATCCACTCACACCCGCTGGCGCTCGTGGCTGCGGATCACGCCTCCCACCGCCCGTAGATCCCGCACGGCAGAACTTTCTCATCGCGCGCGATCGGCAGGCCGACTTCGCCGGCGGTGATCGCACCGCCGCGATCGTGCATTAGCTCGGCGAGCAGATTCGCGACGACGGTCGGCGAGAGGCGGGCGGTGTAGGCATTGATGAGAAAAAAAAGCGGTTGCTCGCTGAGCAAGGCACGGCACGCGGTGAGGAGTTCCCAGAGGTGCTCCTCGAGTTTCCACATTTCGCCGGTGGCGCCGCGGCCGTAGGTCGGCGGGTCCATGATGATGGCGTCGTAGTGGCGGCCGCGCTTGAGTTCGCGGCGGGCGAATTTCAGGCAGTCGTCGGCGATGTAGCGGATGGGGGCGGCGGCGAGGCCGCTGTGCGCGGCGTTTTCCTTGCACCACTTCACCATGCCTTCGGCGGCGTCGACGTGGCAGACGCTCGCGCCCGCCTTCGCGGCGGCGACGGTCGCGGCGCCGGTGTAGCCGAAGAGATTCAGGACGTTGACTTCGCGGCCGAGTTTTTTCGCGGTCTTGATTTTCGCGGAGAACCAATCCCAGTTCACCGCCTGCTCGGGAAAGAGCCCGGTGTGTTTGAAGGACGTGGGATGAATCTTGAACGTGAGCCCGAGCGGCTCGTAGGAAATCTTCCAGTGGTCGGGCAGGGGACGGCGGAATTCCCACTTGCCGCCACCCGTGTCACTGCGGTGATAGAAACCATCCCAGTTTTCCCAGCGCGCGTCTGATTCCTTTTCGCCCCGGCGGCGCGGCCAGATGATCTGTGGGTCGGGCCGCACCAGCGTGATCTCGCCCCAGCGTTCGTGCTTCAGGCCGTCGCCGCAATCAAGCAGCGCATAATCGCGCCAGCGGTCGGCGACGAGGAGGGAAGGGCGTGAGACATTGGCAGACATGCGTGGTGGTCCGGCGGAGCGGTGCGGCGCGAGGCAAAGCCCGCCGCCCGCAGCTGTCGAGCAGGTGTTTCGGCCGATGAGCGCATCCCGCCTCGAAAGACCCTCGCGCTTCGAGGTGAATCTAGGGTGAAACCACCAGCTGCTTGACAACCAGTTTCGTGACTTTATCGACGTGGCCGTTCACGCCTCCATCCATGAACAAAATTAATCTCCTGCGGGCTTCACTCGCCCTCGTCGCCCTTGCTTTTGGCGCGGCCAACCTGTCCGCCGACGTCGTTGAGACGAAGAGCGGCGCCCGCATCGTCGGCAAAGTCACCAAGATCGACGGTGGCTCGGTCGTCGTCGCGACCGATTTCGCCGGCGACATCAAGATCAAGCAATCTGAAGTCACCGCGATCACGACCGACGCCCCGGTGGCGGTGCGCCTCGCGAGTGGCACGCGCATCGACGGGAAAGTTTCCGGCGTCGCCGGCAACCTCCAAGTCACCAGCGCCGATGGCACGATCAGCACCACGGTCGATAAGGTCGCCGCGTCGTGGGCCGCGGGCGGCAAGGACCCGCAGGTCGTGGCGCTCGATCGCGGTTGGGCCTACCAGGCCAACGTCGATGTCGCTGGCAAGTCTGGCAACAAGAGTCAGCTCGGCACGGCGGCGGGGTTCCGCGCGACGCTGGCTGGCGTCAGCGACAAGCTCGCGTTCTACTCCGCGTATGACCGCCAGGTGTCCGATGGCAAAAAGTCCGCGGACCAGTTCAAGGCTGGCTCCGACTACCAGAGCAATTTTTCAGGCCAAAACTCCTGGTATGTGCGCGATGAGGGCGGCTTCGATCGCATCAAGGACATCCAGTTCTACAACGTCGCGGCGTTCGGTCTGGGCTACGACCTGATCAAGGCGCCGGCGCAAACGCTCACGGGCCGCGCCGGTCTTTCGTTCCGCACGGAAAATTACAAGAACCCGCGCACGACGGATGTGAGCGCGGCCGGTCTCGACTTCGGCCTCGCCCACAGCCTGAAGTTCGAAAATGCGAGCCTCGTCAACCGCCTCTCGTTGGTGCCGTCCTTCGACGACTTCGCCAACTTCCGCCTCACGCACGAGAGCTTCGTCGAACTCCCGCTCGCCAACCCGAGCTGGAAACTTCGCTTCGGCGTCAACAACGATTACAACAGCAAGCCCGGCACGGGTGTGACCAAGCTCGACACGGGCTACTTCACCCGCCTCGTGCTGAACTGGAAGTAAGCGCGAGTCATCATCGCACCGGCGCCGCCGCCCCTGGCGATCCCGCCCTGCGACTGGACGCGCGGCCCTGAGCTGGTCGAACGGGCTGGAATAATCCGCCACCCTCCGGCCTCATCTTCGCATGAGGCCGTTTTTGTTTTTTGCCGTCACGCTCGCCCTTGGCACCGCGGCGGCGCGGGCCACCGAGCCGGCGCGCTGGGCGAGCGGGCCGGAGCGCGTCGCGTTGATTGAACTCTACACGAGCGAGGGTTGCAGCTCGTGTCCGCCGGCGGAGCGCTGGCTCGGGACGCTGCGCGACGACCCGGCGCTCTGGAAAAATTTCGTGCCGGTCGCGTTCCACGTCGACTATTGGAACCGGCTCGGCTGGCCCGACCGGTTTGCCACGCGCGAATTCACGGCGCGCCAGTATGCGCAGGCGGCCGCGTGGAGCTCCGGTTCGGTTTACACGCCTTGTTTCGTGCGCGAGGGCGTCGAATGGCGCCCGCGTGGTGAAAAAATTTCCGCGCCCGTGGGCGCACTCGCGGGCGCACTCACCGCGAGCTACGACGGCGCGGTGCTGCGGGCGGAGTTTGCTCCCGCCCTGCCGCGGGCCGGCGAGCGGTTTGAAATTTACGCCGCGCTCCTGGGCGGCGGGATCGTTTCCAAAGTCACCGGCGGCGAAAATTCCGGCGAGACGCTGCGGCACGAATTCGTCGCGCTGGCACTGGTGCGGGGCGCGCCGGGTGTGGCGTTGCCGTTGCCCGCGGAAAAAATTTCTGGCGTCCCGCGTCGCGCGCTCGCCGTCTGAGTCACGCGGCGCGGCGAGCTGGTGCCACTGCAGGCAACGGGCGGCTGGCTGGATTGAAGGGCGGGCCGATGGCTTCGCGCGCCGGCCATCCGCCGGCGACGGCGGATTTTCGGTTGCGCCCTTCCGGTGATTCATTCGTCTGCCTCCACGATGAAAACCCGCGTCCTACCCCTCCTCGCGCTCACGGGCCTGCTCGCGTCCTGCCTGGCCCCCACGGCGTCCGAGCCGGCCGTGAAACTCACCAAACTTGAGGACCGCGTGCGCGTCGAGGTCGGCGGCCAGTTGTTTACGGATTACATCTTCGGCGACGGCGCGTCGCGGTCCTACTGCTATCCCATTTTGGCGACCGACGGCACACCGCTCACGCGCGATTTTCCGATGAAAAAGGACACGGGTGACGACACCGATCACCCGTGGCAGCGCTCGCTGTGGTTTGCGCACAGCATGGTGGGGGGCATTGATTTTTGGAACGAAGGCTCGGGCGATGCCGGCCGTTCGCCGAAGGACAAGGGCCACACCAAGCTCGACGCGCTCGTGGAAGTGACGAGCGGCGCGAGGGGCGTCATCCGCACGCGCGACCGCTGGCTCGCGCCCGATGGCCGGCTCATCTGCACCGACGAACGGACGCTCCGGTTTCACGCGAATGCCACCGGCCGGTTCATCGATTTCGAAATTACCCTCCAAGCGTTGCCGGATGCGCCGTTGCTGATCGGCGATAATAAGGACGGCACCATGGCGACGCGCGTCGCCCAGTGGATGACGATGCCGCACAAGATAAAGAACGTCGAAACCGGCGGCCAGGGCCACATCGTCACCGCCAAGGGCGACGTCGATGACAAGGCCTGGGGCACCCGCGCCGACTGGTGCGATTATCATGCGCCGCACCACGGCCACACGTATGGCATCGCGATTTTCGACCACCCACAAAATCTCCGGCATCCCACCTGGTGGATGGCGCGCAACTACGGACTCTTCGGCGCGAATCCCTTCGGCTGGCACGACTACGAAAAGGAATTCGCCAAGGAGCCGCACAAGGGTGACTACACGATTCCCGCTGGCGGCAGCCTGACGCTGCGCTACCGTTTGTTCTTTCACCTCGGTGATGAAAAAACGGCGCGGGTCGCCGAGAACTACGCCGACTACGCCGCCGGAAAATAAGTTCGTAGCCTCCGGTGCTGGCTCGTTTAAGGTTGAACCGTTTCGCCCGGGGATTCGTCATGCGGGGCGTGAATCCCCGCCTGCTTCCGCTCCTGGCTGCCGCCCTGCTCGCGCCGCTCGTGGTTAGTTCCTGCGTCACCCGCCCCGTCGCCCCCGTCGCAACGGTCACGCACACGGCCGACCGCGTGCGCGTCGAACTCGGCGGCCAGTTGTTTACCGAGTATCTCTTCCAGGGCGGACCACGGCCCTATTTCTATCCCGTGCTGGCGGCTGATGGCACGCAGCTCAACCGCGACTTCCCGATGAAGCAGGATACCGCGGGGGAAGACACGGACCACCCGCATCACCGCTCGCTGTGGTTCACCCATGGCAACGTCAACGGTTTCGATTTCTGGGCCGAGAACGCCGGCGCCAAGCAGGGCAAAATCGTCAACGACTCCGTTCAGGCCAGCGCGAGCGGCAGCACCGCCACGATCGTATCCCGCAACCGCTGGCTCGGCCCCAACGGGGCGGTGCAGTGCACCGACGCGACCACGGTGCGCCTCAGTGCGATTCCCGACGGCCGCCAGATCGATTACGAGGTCACGCTCCAGGCCCCGTTGGACCGGCCCGTGGTCTTCGGCGACACGAAGGAAGGCGCGATGGCCGTGCGCGTCGCGCAGTGGATGACCTTGCCGCATACCAGTGGAAAAAAGAAAGTCGAAGCCCTCGGCTCCATCGTCAACGCCGAGGGCATCCGCGACGGCGCGACGTGGAGTAAGAAGTCCGCGTGGGTCGACTACCACGGGCCGAAGGACGGCCGGGTTTACGGGATCGCGATGTTCGACCACCCGAAGAATCCGCGCCATCCGACGTGGTGGCACGTGCGGGATTACGGCCTCTTCGCCGCGAATCCTTTCGGCAAACACGACTTTGAAAAAGAATTCAAGAACGACCCGCAGGCCGGAGCCCTCACGCTCCCCGCCGGCGGCAGCGTGACTTTCCGCTGGCGCCTCTATTTCCATCTGGGCGACGAAAAAGCCGCCCAGGTGGCGGCACATTTCGCCGACTACGCTGCCGGAAAATGACCAGCTGGAAAAACGTCAACCTCAACCTCCGCCTCCCCATGAATCATCTCACCCGTCGCACTTTTCTTCAACAGACCGCGCTCATCGGCGCGACCGCCGCGTTCTCCGCCCGCTCGTGGGCCCAGGTGGCCGGCGCCAATGGCGATCTTCGCGTCGCCGTCGTCGGCCTCAACGGTCGCGGAAAATCTCACCTCGGCAGCCTGGCGAAAATCAAGGGCGTCCGGCTCGTCGCGATCTGCGACGCCGACACGGCGGTGCTCGAGCGCACCAAAGAAAACCTCGATGCCTCCGTGCGCACCTACGTCGACCTCCGCGAACTGCTGGCCGCGACCGACATCGACGCCATCACCATCGCGACGCCGAACCACCTCCACTCGCTCCTCGCGATCTGGGCGTGTCAGGCGGGCAAGGATGTCTACGTCGAGAAACCCGTTTCGCACAACGTCTGGGAGGGCCGCCAGCTCGTGGCCGCCGCCGCGAAATACGGCCGCGTCGTCCAGGCCGGCACGCAGATCCGCTCGGGCGACGGCCTGCGCGAAGCCGTCGCCTGGACCCAGGCCGGCAACCTCGGGAAAATCACCGCCGCCCGCGGCTTTTGTTACAAAGCCCGCCCCAGCATCGGCAAGACCTCGGGTCCGCAACCCGTGCCCGCCAGCGTCAACTACGACCTGTGGTCAGGACCTGCGCCCAAGGCCGAACTCCACCGCAAGCGTCTCCATTACGACTGGCATTGGGACTACCTCACCGGCAACGGCGACGTCGGCAACCAGGGCATTCACCAGATGGACGTCGCGCGCTGGTTCCTCGGCGAGACCGGCCTCCCGCGCCACACGCTCAGCATCGGAGGCCGCCTCGGCTACGAGGACGATGGCAACACGCCCAACACCCAGGTGGTGATCCACGACTACGCGACCGCGCCACTCATTTTTGAAGTCCGCGGCCTGCCCTCGAAAGCCGGCGCCGCGGTGGCCGCCGCGACGGGCGACGAGGCCGGAGCTGAAGCGGCCAATGCCGCCGCCGGCGCCGAGAAAACCAGGGGTAAGGGCAAACGCGGCGGCAACCCGATGGACAGCTACCGGGGCGTCGGCGTGGGCAACGTCATCGACTGCGAGGGCGGCTATGTCGCCACCTCGAACTATTTTACCGCGACCGCCTACGACAAAGCCGGCCAGGTCGTGAAAGAATTCCGGGGCACCGACGGCCACATGCAGAACTTCGTCGACGTCGTGCGCAGCCGGAAACTGGCCGACCTCCGCGGCCCGATCTTGGAAGGCCACCTCTCGAGCGCGCTCTGCCACCTCGGCAACATCTCGCACCAACTCGGCCGGGCCGTCCCGCCCGATGTGCTGCGGGAAAAAATCTCGGGCAACGCGCCGCTGGCCGAAGCCTATGGCCGGATGGTCGAGCACCTCGCGGCGAACAACGTCGACCTGCGCCAGACCGCCGCGACCCTCGGGGTGGCCCTCACCGTCGAGGCGAAAGCCGAGCGTTTCACCGGCCCGGATGCCGCCGCCGCCAACGCGATGCTGCGGCGGGCCGACCGTGCGCCCTTCACCGTGCCGCAGTTGGCGTGAAAGATCAGGGTGGAGCGAATTGATCCCCCACGCGCGCCACCTTCCGCAACCCCGGGCTCGCGCCGGGTGTCGGACGTGGTGAATCTCAACGCGTCCCCCGCCATGCCGTGCCGCCCCTTCCGCCCGTTCTGGTTTGCGCTCCTCCTGCTGCCGGTGCCCGCGGGGCGCGCGGCGGACGAGGCGGCCATCGTGGCGCTGCCGCCCTTCATGGTCGAGGAATCGGCCAAGGGCCCGCCGTGGCGTTACGCGCCAAGCCCTGACTTTGAAATTCTTTCGCGGTGCAACGACACCACCACGCGCCGCCTCACGGAGGCGTATTACCGCCTGCACCGTCTACTCGCGCTTGTGCTGCCCGCGCACCTGCAGGTGCAGCAGACCGTGCCGAAGACGGTGATTTTTTACGACGAGGAGCTGCGCCCCGCGGCCTCGCAGGAAATCATCGCGCAGATGATGCGGAGCAGCCGTGCCATCCAGCCCGCGCCTGCCGACGGGCTGAACTTTGGCGGCCGCGGCTTCCGCACGGCGGCTCCTTCGTCCCGCCCCGTCACCTTTCTCCCCAACATGCGGCTGTGGGACAAGGACGCGATGGCGATCTTCGCCATCATGCGCAACGGCGAGTTAAACGACGAAAATATGTTTCTCACGCTGGACTACGTCGGCTACCTCATGAAAAGCCGCACGCCGGCGCTGCCCGTCTGGTATGTCGTCGGGTTGACCGGCCTCTACCCGCAGATGAAATTTCGCGGCGGAACAATTGAACTCGGGCCGGCCGAGTGGGTGTCGGACGCCGAGACCCGCCTCCTCAAAGCCGATCCGAAGACGGCGCGCCCGCTCCTGCCGATGGCCGCGTTTTTGCGCGGCGATTCGGCGGCGAACAACCAGACGCACGAGGAAAATCTCCACGTGTGGGCTGCGCAGGCCGAGCTGTTCATCCGCTGGGCCCTCGCCGGCCGGGCCAGCCCCCGGAGCGAGGGATTTTTCAAGTTTATCGAGCGTCTCTCCAACGAATCGCTGTCGGAGAAACTGACGCAGGAATGTCTTGGCTTCGACTACGCCGGGCTGGCCGCACAACTCACCGCCTTTCTGCCCACCGCCGTGACCAAGGAGATCACGCTCCGTCCGGCGACGCCGATCAAGCTCCCGCCGCTCGCGCTGCGCGACGCCAGCGGCGGGGAAATCGCCCGCATCAAGGGCGATTGGGAGCGCTTGGAGATCAACTACGTCCGCCAGCGCTACCCCGAGCTTGCGCCCAAATACGTCGAGCAGGCCCGGCGCACGCTCCTCCGCGCCTACGACCGCAATGAGCGCGATCCCCGGCTGCTCGCCATCCTCGGACTCTGCGAAGTCGATGCGGGCAACGATGCCGGCGCGCGGGATTATCTCGAAGCCGGGGCCCAGCTGGGGACGATGCGCCCGCGCGCCCTCTTTGAGCTGGCCCGGCTGCGCTTCGCCGCGTTCCGGCTGGCCGCCGCCGGCGCGGCGGAAAAACTGAACACCGAGCAGCTCGCGCAAGTCCTCACTCCGCTCTTCGCCGCCCGCCAGCAATCGCCGTCCCTGCCCGAGGTCTATGAGCTGATTGCCGACGCCTGGTCGCACGGCGAAGCCACCCCGACGCGAGGCCACCTCGCGGTGCTCGCCGAGGCCGTGAGTCTTTTTCCGCGACGTTCGTCCCTCGTGCACCGCGCCGCCGCGCTCTTTCTCGCCCACGGCTACACCGAGGAAGCGACCGCCTTCATCGCCCTCGGTCAGCGCATCGCGGCCGACGACGGGGACCGCGCCCGCTTCGCCGAACTCCAGTCCCGGCTCCCCGTGGTGCCGGCCGACAAGTAAGACCAATTACTCAACGGTGCTGGACTGAAGGTAGGGACGAACCGCCGGGCCGTCTGCGAATGTCCTGACGGCGCGCCCAGCGGTCGCGCCCTACCACCAGAAATCCAAATACTCTTAGTAATACCAACGTCCCTTATGATTTACTTGAGAGTGCCGAGTTCTTGAGTGGCCGTCAGGATTGATCTGGCGTGGAAGCGCGGAGCAATGCGGTTTGGCGGTCGGCGATCTTGACGGAGAGATCGACGCAGCGCTCAACGAGCGCCCGGAAGCGTTTGAAGGTGGTAAGCGGGTCCCGAAAACTGGGCCAGGTGGAATGTTAGTCCGCAGCGTTGGTTGATGTGATGACTGCGGTGGTGGTTGGCAAGCCTAAGCGGAGGGACGGACCGGCTTGGCGGTCCGGCCCGGAGCTTGGGATTGGTAAAGATTTTTCCGC
>SIBG01000062.1 GCA_009695305.1 Opitutus sp.
CGCGCCAGCGGCACCGCCACCTAAAGCAATTCCTTCGGCAGTTTCCCGACAATCTTCTTGATGTCCTGCACCGCGTCGCGGTGACACACGAGAATCGCATCGGCGGTCTCGACCACGACCAGGTCCTTCACGCCGCAGAGCGCAATCGTCCGTCCATTGCTGATCGCAATGTTGTTCGTCGCGTCCACCGTCACGATCGGGCCGCGCGACGCATTGCCGGCCGCATCGTTCGGCAAATGTTTCGGCAGCGCGGTCCACAGCCCGACATCGTCCCAGTCGAACTGGGCCAGCAGCGTCTCCACGCTCCGGGCTTTTTCCATGATCGCATAGTCCACGGATATCTTTGGCAGTAGCGCAAACCGCGCCGCCAGAAACGCTCCCGCCGCCGGTTCGGTCGCCGGAAACTCCCGCACAAACGCCGCCAGTTCCGGGGCGTGGCGCGTCGCCTCGTTGAGAAACGTGCGCACGCTCCAGAAAAACATTCCGGCATTCCACGCAAAATTGCCGCTCGCCACATAGCTTTGCGCCGTCGCCGCATCTGGTTTCTCGACAAACCGCTTCACTTCACGCACGCGCCCGGCCGGGCCTGCCACGCGGTCTTCTCCCATTTCCAGATAGCCGAAGCCCGTCGCCGCATGGTCCGGCTTGATCGCAATCGTCAAAATCGACCCCGATTCCGCCGCCCGTGGCAACACCGCCGCAAGCTGCCGGCCAAACGTCGCCGCGTCACCGATAAACGCATCCGCCGGCAGTAGCGCCAGCGTCGCCGACTCCCCGCCCCGCGCCCGCACCAACGCCGTCGCCAACGCCGCCGCGGGCGCCGTGTCGCGTCTCGCCGGCTCGGCGATGATCTGCGACTCCGCCACCAGGCCGGCCAGGGCCGCCCGGGCCCCCGGCAGTTGCACCGCATTTGTCAGCACATAAATATTCTCCGACGGCACGACCGTGCCGATCCGCCGCACCGTTTCCTCCAGCAGCGTGCGGTCGGAAAAGAGCTTGAGCAAATGCTTGGGCGTCTGCGCCCGGCTCATCGGCCAGAACCGCTCGCCGCTGCCGCCGGCCATGATGCACGCGTAGAACTGGGAGGAGTCGCTCATTCGTTGGGCGGTTGTTCTCCCAGCCGGGCTCGCCGACGCCAAGCCAGAACGCTCATGCGATCCGCACCACAATCTTTCCAAACTGCCCGCCGCGCTCCATCAACGCGAACGCCTCGGCCGCCCGCGCGAACGGAAACACCTCGCTCACCACCGGCGTGAGGCGGTGCCGCGCCACAAACTCGGTCATCGCGTCCCAGTCCGCCGGCGAACCCATCGTCGTGCCCAGCAGCGAAAGTTGCCGCCAGAAAACCTTTCGCAGCGCGAGCGCCGGCCCGTGGCCCCGTGTGGCCCCGAAGAAAACAATTCTTCCGCCCGGCGCCGCCAGCTCCAGCAGGTCGCCAAAGCCCTCGCCCCCCGCACTGTCCACGATCACGTCGAACCCCCCGCCCGCAATCTGCGCCGCCGCGCTCTTCGCCCAGCCCGTGGCCAGATAGTCGAAGCCACCCCTCGCCCCCAGTCCGACGGCGCGCGCAATTTTTTCCGCGCTACTCGAGGTCACCCACACCTCCGCTCCCTGGGCGACGGCCAACTGCAGCGCGAACAACGCCACGCCGCCGCCGATTCCCGTGATCAGCACGCGTTCGCCCGCCCGCAGCTTGGCGCGAGAGCACACCGCGCGATACGCCGTGAGCCCGGCCAACGGCAGTGCCGCCGCTTCCTCCCACGTCAGATGCGACGGCTTCGCGACGAGCTGCGCCGTTGGCACCGCAATTTTTTCCGCCAGCGTGCCGTCACGCGGCAGACCCAAAATCGTGAATTCCTCCCCCGGCGCGGGTTGGTTCGCGCCCCAGCCGAAACTCGGATTGATGATCACCTCGCGCCCGACCCACGCCGGCTCCACTCCTGCTCCGGCCGCGCTGACCACGCCCGCGCCGTCCGAGCCGGGAATGCAGGGCCATTTCAGGCCGGCGTATTGCCCCGTCTTGATCCACACGTCGCGGTGATTGAGGGCCGCGGCGCGGAGGCTGATGACCACCTCGCCCGCGGCGGGCTCGGGCTCGCGCCAGGTTTGAAATTTGATCTCATTGACCGCGGTCAGCGTGAGCGCCTGCATCCCTGCACGTTGCCGGGCGCCACCGCTTCCGCAATGCCCGATGCTTCTCGCCCTCCACAAACCCTACGGCGTCCTCTCCCAGTTCACGCCCGAGCCCGGCGCGCAGTGGCGCTCGCTGGCGGAGTTCGGCCTGCCGAAGGACGTTTATCCGCTCGGCCGGCTCGACGCCGACAGTGAGGGCCTGCTCCTGCTCAGCGACGAGCCCGGTCTTAACACCCGCCTCCTCGATCCGCGGCACGCGCACCGCCGCGAATATTGGGCGCAGATCGAACGCCGACCCGCTCCGGCGACGCTCGCGCAGCTCGAACGCGGTGGTCTCGACCTCCGCGATTTCAAAACTCTCCCGTGTCGCGCGCGCCTCCTGGATCCCGCGCCCACGCTCGCTCCGCGCGATCCGCCGGTCCGTTTTCGCAAGAGCGTCCCCGACTGCTGGCTTTCCCTGGAACTCACCGAAGGGAAAAACCGCCAGGTCCGCCGCATGACTGCCGCTGTCGGTCACCCCACGCTGCGACTCATTCGGGTGCGCATCGGCGGCCTCACGCTCGGCGAACTCAAGCCGGGCAGCTGGCGGGAGCTTACGCCCGACGAACGCGCCGCGGTGTTCGGCTAAATCCGCACGATCACGTCGTCAGCCTTGAAGCGCACTTTCTTTCGGGCCGCGTATTTATCGTCGGCCCGCCGATAACCCGCAGCGCAGGCCACCACGGTGGCGTAATCGGTGCCGGCCAGGCCGAGCAGCTCGTCAAACTTCTCCGGTTCGATTCCTTCCATCGGACAGGTGTCGATGCCCAAGACCGCCGCGCTCGCCATGAATTGCCCAAGCGCAATGTAGATTTGGTGCGTCTGCCAGGTGTCGAGCCGCCCCTCGGCCCGCGCCTTGTCCAGATTGCCCAGGGTCATCTGCCGAAATTTGCCGAGCGTGTCCGGCGCCACCGCCAGCACCTCGACCATCCGGTCGATATGTTTTTCCACGTGATCGGCTCCGAGATCCTTGCGCACGGTGAACACCACGAAATGCGAACAATCCATCGCCTGCGTCTGATGATACGCCGCCGGCACCAGCTGCGATTTGGTCGCGGGATCGGTCACCACGATAAATTTCCAGGGCTGCAAGCCAATCGACGACGGCGACAGCACGAGCGCCTGCTCGAGCGCCTGCCAGTCAGCCGGCGGGATGGTTTTTGCCGGATCAAATTTCTTCGTGGCATAGCGCCAGTGCAGCGCGTCGACGAGTTGCTGGGCAGTGAGGGCGGAGGACATGGCAGGAAAAAGATCAATCCCCAGCCGCTCACCACGCGCGAGCATATTGCGCCGGCCCGGCCGGAAACGGTTTCACCCGCAACGCCCGGGCCGCCCGCCACGGCCAGTTCGGATCCCGCAGGGATTCCCGCGCCATCAGCACGAGATCCGCCTGGACCGTCCGAATGATCTGATCCGCCTGGACCGGATCGGCGATCAAGCCGACCGCGGCGGTCGCGATGCCCACCTCGCGGCGGATGCGCTCGGCGAACGAAACCTGATAGCCTGCGCCCACCGGAATCTTCGCCGCGTTCGACGAGCCGCCCGAGCTGCAGTCGATCAAATCAACTCCCTCGGTTTTCAGCCGACGCGAAAGTTCGACGCTCTCGTCCATCGTCCAGCCACCTTCCACCCAGTCCGTGCAGGAGAGCCGCACCGTCAACGGCAACTGCTCCGGCCACACCGCGCGCACGGCGCGCGTCGTCTCGATCAGGAATCGAATGCGATTCTCAAAACTGCCACCATACCGGTCCGTGCGGCGATTCGAAATCGGCGAAAGAAATTCGTGGCTGAGATAGCCGTGCGCCGAGTGCAGCTCCAGCCAGGTGTAGCCGGCCGCCAACGCGCGCTTTGCTGCCGCCACAAAATCACCCTGCACCTGCGCGATGTCGGTCAACGTGAGCTCCCGCGGGACCTTGTTGAGCGCGTCGCCAAACGCCACCGCGCTCGGCGCGACCGTCGGCCACCCGCCAGCATCATCCGCCAGCTGCGCCCCGCCCTCCCAGGGCCGCGCGGCGCTCGCCTTGCGCCCGGCATGCGCGAGTTGAATGCCCGGCACTGCGCCCTGCGCTTTCACGAAACGATTGATCCGCGCGAGCGGCTCCACGTGCTGGTCCGCCCAGCGGCCGGCGTCCCCCGGCGTGATTCTTCCCTCGGGCGAAACCGCGGTTGCTTCCGCGATGACGAGCCCCGCGCCCCCCGCCGCCCGCGCGCCGAGGTGCACCAAATGCCAGTCGCTCGCCCCGCCCGCCACCGAGGAATACATGCACATCGGCGAGACGCCGATGCGGTTGCGCAGCGTGATGGTCTTGATGGTGAGCGGCTCAAAGAGATGCGCCATGAAGCGGTCACGAAAAACGCTTCTGGCCGATTCGCAACTCCCGCTTCACTGGCCGAGCGACTGAAAATCCGGGTTTCGCCGGATAAACGCCGCCACGTAGGAGCACGCGGGCACGACGCGGCGATTTTCTGTCCGCGCCCATTCGAGCGCCGCGCGAACGAGCTTCTCCGCGATGCCGCGTCCGCGCAGGTCGGGCGGCACGAAAGTATGCGTGAACACGACCACGTCTCCCGCGGCCTCATAGTCGGCCACCGCCAGCGATCCCTCCACCATCGCCTCGAAGCGAAACTCGGCGACGTTGTGCTGCACGACGATCCCGGCGAAATCCGGCGGACCCGCGCTCATGCTTGCTCCGCGCCCCCGGCCCGCCCCCACGGCGGCGCCAGCACTCCGCCCACGAGCAGTTGCAGGGCGTGGTAGATCATCAGAGGCAGCAACACCAGGCCGGACGCCGGGTGCGCCGCGAGCAGCACCTTCGCCATCGTCACACCCTGCGCGAGGCTCTTCGTCGATCCGCAGAACAGCAGCGCCACCCGGTCGCCGTGAGCGAAGCCCAGCGCGCGCGCCACTCCCACCATCGTCAGGAGCACGGCGACAAACAACCCGCCGGCTCCCACCGTCACGCTCGTGAGCAGCGCGACGCCGTGCCCACCCCACACCCCGCGCATAAACGAATCGCAGAACGAGGCGTAGATCAAAAACAGGATCAGCAGCCGGTCGGTGAGCTGGAGCGCCGCGCGATGCCGCCCCGCCCAAGCCGCGAGCACCGGCCGGCACAACTGCCCGACCATCATGGGCAGCACCAGCAGTCGGGCGATGTCGAGGATGGCCGCGCCGATCGCACCCTGGCCGCCTTTCACGCCGGCCAAGGCGTAGAGCAGGACCGGCGTGAGCATGACCCCGAGCAGGCTCGACAGCGTCGCATTAAACACCGCACCCGGCACATTGCCTCTCGCCACGCCCGTCAACGCCACCGACGACGAGATGGTCGAAGGCAACACGCAAAGATAAATGAAGCCGAAGCGCAGTTCCGGCGAAAGCCACGGCGCGGCCACGTTTACCAGCACCCATCCGGCGATGGGAAATATCACGAACGTGCCCGCCTGCACCGCGAGATGCAGCCGCCAGTTTGCCGCCCCGCCTTTCAGCGCCGCGAACGACAGCGTCAGACCGTAAACAAAAAACACGATCATCACGCCGGCCTTCGTCACGGTTTCCGCGTGCAACGGTCCGCCCGCCGCCCCGAGGCCCGGCGTCAGCCACGCCAGCCCGACCGCCCCAACCATCGCCGGGAGAAACCAGTCCAGCCGGAATTTCGATGCCGTCGCCATGCGCGTGGCGTCAGTCCAGCTTCGCGCGCGCCTTCGCCACCACTGCAGCCAAGTCGTCGCGCCCCTCGATCTTCGCCACCCACAGCATTGCAGCGTAGATTGCCACTCCTCCGCCAATCAGCAACGCCAGCCCGAGCGCATCGCCCGCCGTGGTCGCCGGCACGGACCGGCTCCACGCCCACCAGCCCGCCGCCACGACCGCGCCCATCGCCGCGCTCGCGGCAACCACTTTGGCGAGATCACGGGCGAGATGGCCGAAGCGGAGCCCATCCTGCCCGCGCGTCAACTGGCGCTGGAGATACCACGCCTGCACGATGATCGCGACGTTGCCCGCCACCGCGAGGCCCACGGTGCCGAGCGGCCCCATCAGCCCAATGCTCAGCGCGAGGTTCACGATGAAGCTCAGGATCGCGGCCCGCACCGGCGTCGCGGTATCTTTCTGCGCGTAGAACGCCCGCAGCACTAGATTCACAAACGAGAAAAACGGCAGCCCGAGCGCATACACCACCAGCACCGGCCCCATCAGCGTCGTATCGTGCGCCACGAACGCCCCACGTTGAAACAGCAGCCGGATGATCGGCGTCGCCAGCACCACCAGCCCGATCGCCGCCGGGACATTGATGACCAAGATCAGCCGCATCCCCTTGCGATAGGCCGAGGCCAGATTCGCCTGGTCGCCGGCCGCCGCGTGCTTCGAGATCAGCGGAAAGATCACCGTGGA
This sequence comes from Opitutus sp., assembly GCA_009695305.1. GTDB lineage: Bacteria > Verrucomicrobiota > Verrucomicrobiia > Opitutales > Opitutaceae > SIBG01. The sequence continues at coordinate 6,563 of SIBG01000062.1, forward strand.
GATCGCCACCGCAAACACCCCGATGGGCAGCTCCATCAGCCGGGTGGCGAGGTTGAGCACCGTGACCGCGGAGTCGTTGAGCGAGAGCCCGACCAACCGCGACACCGCCATGTTGATCAGATAAATGGCTGAGCCAAACACCGTCGGCACCATCAGTCGCGCGATCTGCCGGATCGGCGCACTCGCCGCCAATTCAAATCGCGGCTCCCAGCCCTCCCGCATCAGCGCGCCCGCCGGGACCACCATCTGCCAAAAGCCCCCCAGGAGCGCGCCCGCGCACAGCCAGTGCATGCGCCCATCCGGGGTCGCCGACCAGCCGCCGTAAGCCGCCCCGCCGAGCAGCCCGATCATCGAAACGTTGAGCCAGATCGGTGACAACGCGGGCTCGAGAAACCGCTGGAGCGTCTGCAACGCCGCGCTAAACGCCGCCGCCAGACACACGCACACGAGATAAGGAAACAGCAGCAGCGCGAGATCCGCCGCCTGCAGCCAGCGTCGCACCGTGTCCGCCTCCACGCCCCGTTGCTGCGCGAGCGCCGCCAGTGGGCCCGCCTGCGTCAGCCCCACCATGGCCAGCGCGACGATTGCCACCGTCACGACGAGGAGCCAGCTCGCCACTTGATTCACGAGGCGGAACGCTCCGACCCGCTCGCCCACCTTCAACTGGTCGTGCAACGTTGGGACGAGCGCCGCCGTCAGTGCCCCTTCCCCGAGCAGCCGCCGAAAAAGATTCGGCAGCGTAAAGGCCGTGTAGAACGCCGACGCCAGCGCCGACGTGCCAAACACCGCCGTAACCAGCATGTCACGCCCCAGCCCGAGCACTCGCGAGACCATCGTGACCGCGGCCACGACGCTGATGTTCTGGAAGCTTTTCGACACCCCCCAAGTTTTCGCCCCCGCGCCGTCGCGGGCAAGACCTTTACCCTCCCCGTCCCACGTCCCGCCGGCTCTCTCCGGCCTCGGAACAGTTAGTCAACTATTGATTGACATAATATCTGAGGTGTCGCGAGGCATCCAACGTCAATTGTGGTTCCTCGCTGTTTTCAATAGGTTGATGGCATGGTGGTCGGAGCCCCGACGGGGCGACATTCGAAAGCCCAGGGCCACGCCCTGGGAATCTGGTTCAACAGAATTCATCGCCCTGAAGGGGCGACACGACGGGGTGGCTTCGCCCCTGCAGGGCTCGGGTTCTTGCTTCAACATTTCCCAGGGCGTTGCCCTGGGCTTTCTACTTTTCGCCCCTTTGGGGCTCACAGTCACCGGCAGCTACCCACTGGAAACAGCGAAGAACCTCACTTGTCATCTATTGGTTGACGTTTTCGTTTCGCGTTCCAGAGCGTCGAGCGCAGCGGTGCTGGCGGCTTCGAGTTCGGTTGCGTCACGCCAATCCTGCTCGAACGCGGCCCACCGCGCCTCCCGCCGCTCGCGCGGCCCACCACGCGCGGCCAGCGCCTCGGTGAGCGTCAGCCCGGCGTTGCGGTAAAACGGGTGCAGCGACGACACGACGCGATCCAATTCGGCGGCATGGCGCCGGACCGCCGTTTCCACGGCCGCCTCATTCTCCCGCGCCAGCACTTCGCGCAGCGGAAGCACCACCTCGTGCGCGCCGTCGAGGAAAACAAATCGCGCCGCCGCCGCCAGCACGCCGCGTGATTCCCTCGCCTCCATCGCCGGCAGCGTGCGCCCGCGCCGGAACTGGTGCCAGCCGACCTGCCACCACAGCTCGCGCTCCCGCTCATCGGCAAAGCGCCCGGCAAAACTCCCCGCCAACGCGACCAACCCAGCCTCGCCCCCAAGCACGCGGCGGAGCAGGGCCGGCCACTCACCCGCCCGACTGGCCTCACCCTGCAAATAGGTCAACAGCCAGACCGCCCCGACCATGAGGTCACGCGGCTCAGCGTCGCCGCGCTGCCAGCCCATCAGGCCCGCCAGCGCGGGTGGCGCGAGTTGCGCCGTCTCCTGTTTGAACGCGTCGAGCTGCGCCGCGTCGGCGCGCGTCTGCCACCAACCCACGCAGGCCAGCTCCAGCCAGAGCGGCGCGGTGATCCGCTCGCTGACTCCGTGCTGGGCCACCGCGAGCCGCATCAGCAGTCCTTGCACGAGCGCGCGGCGCACAAAGATCTCCGCGGTCGACTCGCTCCACCTCAGGCGCACCGACACCACCCCGCCCGCTTCGACAATCACGCGAAACACCACCGGCTCCCGCCACTCCGCTTCGGGCACGACCCGCACGAACACCGGCGTGGGAAACGCGTCCGGCAGCGCCAGCGGGGCGGCGAGCATCCGCCAGGCCTCGTCCGCGCGTGCCACCACGGCCTGCGCCGCGGTCGCATCGACGGCCGCAATCTCAAAACGGCCCGGCGCAGTCTGAAAAATCACCGGCACCGCGCCCGCAGCGTCGGTGCGCGCTGCGCCAAGCGCCAGCGCGAGCCAGACGGTCAGCGCCCGCGCGCAGTTCACGGCATCGCCAGCTTGAGCGTGCTGCCGTCGACCGACACTTCGGCGAGTTTCGGCCACATCGCGGCGATGTCTTCCGGCACGGCCTGCGCGGCCAGAAACTTTTGCGTCACGTAGGCCGCCGCGAACGGCAGCCGTTGCACGGGGCAGGAGCCGACATAAAGCGTCTCCGGCACGAACGTGAACGTCTCGCCTTTTTTCGCAAACGCCCCACGCGTGAGCACCGTCATCCGTTGGTCGAGACCCAGGAGCCCAAGCGTCACCGGCACTGCGAGCTGCACCGCGCCATCGCGAATGCGGAAGTTCGGCACGCCCACCGTCAGGCCATCGGGCACCGGTCCAGCCGGCGGCGGCGGGGCGGCCTTCTCGCCCTTTTTCGCTTTCGGAGCCGGGGCCGGCGGCGGCGCCGGCGTGGCCCCGGGCTTCGGCGGCACCACGGCCAGCGAATTAATTTCGTCCTCGGTGACATTCACCGACTTGCCTTGCGTAAAAAGTTTTCGCTTCGCGACCGCCTGCCGCGCTTTGCCCGTGTCGTGCGAACCTTCAATGTAATAGATGACACCCGCGACGCGCTCCCCCTCCTTCGGCAGCTCCTTGACCATGGCGAGCGGTTTCAAGATCAGCAACACGGCGCCCAGCACGGCGCCCAGCGCGACACTGAGCACGGCGCCAAGAATAACTTCGGTCCAGCTCGGTTGATGGTCTTTGGTCAGTGCTTTCGTGCTCATGGATGGTTGGGGATAAATTATTTGGTCGCCGCGGCGGGAGCAGGTTTGGCGGGGGCGGCGGCGGGGGCGGCCGGGGTGGCCGCCGGCTTGGACTCCGCCGGCTTCGTGTCGCCACCGGCTGGCTTGTCCGGCGTGCCGCGTTTCGTTTTGTAATCGGTTATGTAGAAACCCGTGCCCTTGAAGATGAGTCCCGCCCCACCGCCGATGAGCCGTTTGACGCCGGCCTTCTTGCATTTCGGGCACTTTTTCAACGGCTCATCGCGCATCGACTGAAAGTGTTCGAAGGTGTGATCGCACTTCGGGCAGGCATACTCGTAGGTGGGCATAGCGGAAACGTGAGCCGTTATGGGTGGGCCAACTGGCGTTGGCGAGTGTGTTTCTGACCGATCCAACGCATTGTTGCCCGCGGATTGCCCCGATACCGCTGATCGATTTCGGAGCGTCAGTAATTCATCCGGGACATCAGCGAAATCCGCGGTCCAAAAAATACGGGTAACTGTCTCCATCATTGCGCCCTGCCCGCTTTTCGCCCACGACACCTCGCGATGGACTTCGCCGCCGAAATGAAACGCCACCTCGCCCGCGTCGAGCATGGTCTCGACCTGCATGTGCCGCTCGCCTCGACCCGCCCCACCCGTCTGCACACGGCGATGCGCTATAGCCTAGAAGCCGGCGGCAAACGTCTCCGCCCCGTGCTGCTTCTCGCGACCGCCGAACTCTTCGCCGGCCGCAAGCCCGACGACGACGCGCCGGTTGCTGCAGCTCAGCAATCGGCCATCGGCAATCCCCAATCGGAAATCCCCAATCCCCTCCCCGCCGCCGTCGCCCTCGAGTGCCTCCACACTTACTCGCTCATCCACGACGACCTGCCGTGCATGGATAACGACGACTTCCGCCGCGGCCGTCCCACGGCGCACAAGCAGTTCGACGAAGCGACCGCGCTCCTCGCCGGCGACGCGCTCCTGACTCACGCCTTCGCGCTCCTGGTTGAGCACTATTCTGACAAACTCGCCGCCGCGCTCGTGCGCGAGCTCGCCGTCGCCGCCGGCAGCCGTCGCCTCATCGGCGGCCAGATGGAGGATTTGCTCGCCGAGAAAAAATCCGACGCCACGCCCGACGAGGTCGAATTCATCCACCTCAACAAAACCGCCGCAATGATCGAAGCCGCCCTCGTGATGGGCGGCCTAATCGGAAACGCGAGCGAAGAAAATCTCACCACCCTCCGCCGCGCCGGCCGGCACCTCGGCCTGGCCTTTCAAATCATCGACGACATCCTTGATGCGACTGCCGACACAAAAACCCTCGGCAAAACCGCCGGCAAAGATGCGAAAGCCGGCAAGACGACTTTCGTGAAACTTCACGGACTGGCAGCGTCGCGGCGCTTCGCGGCTGGCCATACCGCCGCGGCGCTCGCCGCCCTCGATGACTTATCGGGCGCGAAATCGTTTCTCGCTGCCCTAATCGAAACAATGGCCGGACGGTCGAAATGAGCCGGGAGCGCGACCGCCCTTACTCACCCCAGCGACAGTTTGAATTCCACCGATTCACGCAGGGCTTCCCAGCTGGCGTCGATGATGTTGTCGCTCACGCCGACGGTGCCCCAGATCGCTTGGCCGTCGCCGCTCTCGATCAGCACGCGGGTGCGCGAACTCGCGCTCTGGTTGCCCTCGAGGATGCGCACCTTGAAGTCGCGCAGCGTCATCGTGCGGAGTTGCGGGTAAGTTTTTTCCAAGGCGAGGCGGAGCGCCTTGTCGAGCGCACCGACGGGGCCGGTATCCTCAGCGACGGTGTGGACGGGCTCGCCGTTGACTTTGAGTTTCACGGTCGCCTCGGCCCAGAGTTCGTCGCCATGACGCTCGATGATCACCCGGTAGCTCTCCACTTCGAAAAATGTCTTCCGCTGCGCGAGGTGCTTTGAGACGAGGAGCTTGAACGACGCGTCGGCGGCCTCGTATTCGTAGCCACGGAATTCCCGCTCCTTCAGCTCCTCGATGAGGTCCTTCATGGCGGGATGTTTTTCGTCGAGCGCGACGCCCATCTCCTTCGCCTTGAGCGCGACACTGCTGCGGCCGGCCATGTCGGAGACGAGGACGCGCGTGCGGTTGCCGACGAGCGCGGGATCGATGTGCTCGTAGCTGCGCGCGACTTTTTGCGCGGCGTTGGCGTGGAGGCCACCCTTGTGCGCGAACGCCGACTGACCGACGAACGGCGCCTTTGGGTCGGGGCGCAGGTTCGCGAGTTCGTCGAAGAAGAGCGAAAGGTCGCGCAACTGCGCGAGCTGCGGCGTGCAGTGCGCGGTGCGACCCATCTTCAGAAACAAATTCGGGAGAATCGTGACGAGGTTGGCGTTGCCGACGCGTTCGCCATAGCCGTTCATCGTGCCCTGCACGAGCGACGCCCCCGCCGCGATGCCGGCGAGCGAAAGTGCTACGCCCACGCCGCTGTCGTTGTGGCAATGCACGCCGACTTTGTCCGCACCGAATTCTTTCACGGCGCGCGCGACGATCTCCTTAAACTCGTCGACCAGCGTGCCGCCGTTCGTGTCGCACAGCGTGAGGTTGCTCGAGCCGCCGCGCACGGCGGCGGCGAGCGTCTTGAGCGCATAATCGGGATCGGCCTTGTAGCCGTCGAAAAAATGCTCGGCATCGTAGATCACCTCGCGACCCTGCGCGACAAGGTGGCGGGTCGAGTCCTCGATCATGGCGAGGTTTTCCTCGAGCGTGGTCTTAAGTATCTCGGTGACGTGGAGCGTCCAGGTCTTGCCAACGATGGTGAGCACCGGCATCTCGCTTTCGAGCAACGTGCGCAGTTGCGCGTCGGCCGCCGGCTTCACCCCGGCGCGGCGGGTGGCGCCGAAGGCCGCGAGTTTCGCGTGCTTGAGCTTCAGTTTTTTGGCCTCGGCGAAAAAGGTGATGTCACGCGGGTTGGAGCCAGGGAAGCCGCCCTCGATGTAGTCCACGCCGAACGCGTCGAGCTTCTGCGCGATGAGCAGCTTGTCGGTGACAGAAAAGCTGATGCCCTCGCCCTGCGTGCCGTCGCGGAGCGTGGTGTCGTAGATTTTGACGTTGGAGTTTTTCATGGGTGGAAAAAACAAAACCCCGGGCGGTGAGGCCCGGGGTCAGAGAGAATCGCGTTTGGTTAGAAACTCACGCCATTTCTCCGCGCCCGGGCGCGCAGCCAATAATGCTGCTAATCGCGCGAATGATGGCGGGGGCGGTGGTCATGAGCTAAGGACGCGGAGGAAAAGCCCCAACCGGTCCGGTGTCGATCATGTTTTTCGCCCTACCGTGCCACCGCGTGCAGCTCGATGAAGGCGCGAATCGAGGCGGCATCGGCGGGCAGTCGATGCTTCACGACCGGGCAGGTCTTGAGCGCCTCCAGGCTCGGGTGCGTTGGCTCGCGGCCGATGGCGGCGCGGATCGTGTCGGGAAATTTCGCCGGGCTCGCCGTCGCGAGGACGACGCTCACCCGGTCGGGACTGAGTTCCTTAAAGCCGCAGGCGGTGTGCGGATCGACGATGTAGCCGTGCTCGCGATGAACGCGTGCCATGATGCCGGGAATCTCGGCGTCGGTGCAGCGCGAGGCCGTAAACGTATCGCGGTTGAAATTTGCGAAGTCATAGCGGCCGGTCGTCTTGAAAGTCTGCATCACTTCGCGGACCTTCCCGGGATCGCGGCCGACCGCGAACCAGATGAACCGCTCAAAATTCGACGCGACCTGGATGTCCATCGACGGCGCCAGGCTCGGCTGCACTGCACCGACGCGATACTCTCCGGTCGTGAACAAACGGTGGAGAATGTCGTTCTGGTTCGTCGCGACCCGGAAGCCGCGGATCGGCACACCCATTTTTTGAAGCATCCAGCCGGCGAGCACATTGCCGAAATTTCCCGTCGGCACGACAAATTCGACGTTACCGCGTTCGCTCGCCGGCAGCTTCAGCCACGCGTAGAGATAGTAAACGCACTGCGCGAGCACGCGCGCGAGATTGATGGAGTTGACCGCGGAAAGCCGGTGACGCGTGCGAAAATCCTGCTCGCCGAAGATTTCCTTCAGCGCGTTTTGGGCGTCGTCGAACGTGCCGTCGACGGCCAGCGCGAAAACATTCCCCGCGCCGGTGCACGTCATCTGCCGCTCCTGGAGCGGCGACACGCGGCCGTCGGGGTAGAGAATAAAAATCGCCGTGCCGGGCTTGCCGATCAGGCCGTGAATCGCCGCGGCACCTGTGTCGCCGGAGGTGGCGCCGAGGACGTTGATCGTCTCTTTCCGGACTTTGCACTGGTGCGCGTAAAGATTGCCGAGGAGTTGCAGCGCGAAATCCTTGAACGCGAGCGTCGGGCCGTGGAAGAGTTCGAGGACGTAGAGATTCTTCGCGAGCGGCCTCAGTGGCGCGATGGCGGAATCCTCGAAGCGGGTGTAGCTCGCGTTGACGAGCCCGCGCATCGTCTCGACGGGAATGTCGGTCGCGAACACCCGCAGAAACTCAAAGCAGAGTTCCGCGTAGCCGAGTTTCTCAAAACGCGGGAGATCGCGGCTGAAGTCCGGCAGCGTCTCCGGCAGGAACAATCCGCCATCCGGCGCCAAGCCGGTGGCGACGGCGTCGGAAAATCCGAGGGCGGGAGTTTGTCCGCGGGTGGAGAGGAAGCGCATGTTAGTCAGATGCCGGAGGCCAGAATCAATCCATCGGTCGCACCTGCCGGAGCAGGAACGGCTCAGGGTTTTGCATCATGCTTCCCAGCATCGGACCGATTTCGCGCATCAGCGCATAAAGCGACTCGAATTCGGCGACAGCCAGACACCGATGATCCCTCGCGAACATCAACCAATTTTCCGTCTCCAAAAGCTCGGTATCGCTATCCGTCAGCCTGCTTATGAAATGGGCCACGTAGCGGCGTTTGCCCCATGCCTCCGAGATATTCACGCTGACTGACCGTGACGAGCGCCTGACTTGGTCCGTGAGCGCGTATTTTTCCTCCGACGGCCAGCCCTTCGAAACCTCGAACACGCGCAGCCCGAGCTGATAGGCCTTCTGCCAGACCATGAGATCCGTGAAGTGTCGAATCGGCTTCGTTCGGTGATCTCCGATCTGTGGCATCTTGTTGCGGGGATCTGTTTTCGGTTTTTCTGGCTTCCGGCCTCCGGCATCTGGCTTCCTCACAGTTTCTCCAAGCCAAACGCCGCATGCGTGACGCGCGCGGCTTCGTCGGCTTTATCTTTCGCGATCACCACCGAAATCTTAATTTCCGAGGTGCTGATCAGCTCGAGGTTGATTTTCGCCTTCGCCAGCGCGTCGAAGAGCGTGGCGGCCACGCCACTGTGCGTGCGCATGCCGACGCCTACCACCGAAAGTTTCGCGATCTTCTCGTCGACGGTCACCTCGCCGCCGACTTCCACCAGCACCGGTGCCAGCGCCTTCACGGCCTTGGTCGTCTCGGTTTGCGGGACGGTAAACGTGAGATTCGCGACCCCCTGCCGGCCGACATTCTGCACGATCATGTCGACGTTGACGTTGGCGTCGGCCAGCGCGCGGAAAACTTTCGCGGCCGTGCCGGGCCTGTCCGCGATGCTGCTAACGACGACCTTGGCCTGGTCCTTGTCGACGGCGACGCCGCGGACGACGACCTTTTCCATATAGGCGACTTCTTGTTTCACGATGGTTCCTGGGTTGTTGTTGAAAGAGGAGCGGACTTCAAACACGACGCCGTATTTCGCGGCAAACTCGACCGACCGCGTCTGCATGACCTTTGAGCCGAGCGAGGCGAGTTCAAGCATCTCGTCGTAGCTGATTTCGGTGAGCTTTTTTGCATCCTTCACGACCCGTGGATCGGCGGTGTAGACGCCATCTACATCCGTATAGATTTCGCACTTGTCCGCTTTGATCGCAGCCGCGAGCGCGATGGCCGTGAGATCGGAGCCACCGCGGCCGAGCGTCGTAATCTGGCCGGCTTCATCGATGCCTTGAAATCCGGCGACAATGATCACGTTACCCGCCTTGAGGTCTTTTTCGAGCGGCTTGGCGTCGATCGTTTTGATCTTCGCCTTGGTGTGGACCTTGTCGGTGAAAATGCCGGCCTGCCCGCCGGTGTAGCTCACCGCGTTCACTCCGATCCCGTGGAGCGCCATCGCGGTCAGCGCGATCGTCTCCTGCTCGCCGATGGCAAGAAGCTGGTCCAGCTCGCGCTCACTCGGATTCGGGTTCACCGCTTTCGCGCGCGCGATCAGTTCATTCGTCACGCCCGCGCGGGCGGAGACGACCACCACCAGCTCGTTACCCTCGTCGCGAAACGCCTTGATGCGCGCGGCGACATTCTTGATGCGGTCGACGTCACCGACGGAGGTGCCGCCATATTTTTGGACGATCCGGGCCATGTTAGTAAACTCGGCTGGGCGTCGAGAGCTTGAGGCCGGGCAGGTCTGTGACCGGCCCGTTCACCGGTCGAGTGGGCGAGGGCGGGGCAAAGCCGCGCCCGACCCCGGACGTTGCACGCGGATGGTAAATCGCAACATTCATCGAGTGCTCAGTCGTTGAAATCCCCGATGCGCAGCAGCACCGGTTCGTCGAGAGTGCTCGACAAGGCGGCGAGCTGCCGGAGCGTGGCGCCCATGGCGCGCTCGTTGCTCTCATGCGTCGTCAGCACGAGCGAGGCGGCGCCCGCGCGCTCCGCGGGATTTTGGATCACGCTCGCGATGCTCACGTGGTGCTTCGCCATCACCGACGCCACGCGCGCGAGCACACCGGGCTGATCCTTGACGGTGAGCCGGAGATAATAGCGCGAACGAATGCTCTCCGCCGGCGCCAGCCGGCAATCTTTGCACGCGGCGGTGGTCACCTCGCTGTTGAGGTGCGCGCCCTTGCCGAAACGGAGCAAAGCCACGCCGTCGGCGATGTCACTGATCACGGCACTCGCCGTCGCGTCCTGCCCCGCGCCCCGGCCGCTGTAGAGCGTGGTGCCCACGACGTCGCCCGTGACGGAGATGGCATTGAACACGCCGCTGACGTTCGCGATGACGTTGCCCTCGGGGAGCAGCGTCGGGTGAATGCGGACACAAAGTTCGTTGCGCTTGAAGTCGCGCGTGATGACCGCCAGCAGCTTGATGCCATAGCCGAGCGTGACGGCGTTTTTGAAATCAGCGGGCGTGATCCGCGAAATACCCTCGACGATCATCTCGGCCGGCTTGACCCAGACCCCATGCGCGAGCCACGCGAGCACGCTGGCCTTGTGGGCGGTGTCCCAGCCGTCGACGTCGAGCGACTCATCGGCCTCGGCGTAACCGAGCCGCTTCGCGTCGGCCAGCACCGCGGCGTAGGGCGCGTCGCGATCCTCCATCTGCGTGAGAATGTAATTGCACGTGCCGTTCAGGATGCCGTAGATGCGCGGAAAGCGATTGGCCACGAGGCCTTCGCGGAGGGCCTTGATGATCGGGATGCCGCCGGCGACGGACGCCTCGAAGAAGAAATGACCGCCGTGTTGCTGCGCCGCGGCAAAGATTTCCGCGCCGTGCTGACAGATGAGCGCCTTGTTGGCCGAGACGACGATCTTGCCGCGCCGCAACGCCGCGAGCGTGATCTTCCGCGCGAGCGCCGTGCCGCCCATCAGCTCGCACACGATATGGATCTGCGGATCGGTTGCGACCGCCAGCGGGTCGCGCGTGAGCTTGGACGCGGGAATTTTTACGGCGCGCGCCTTGCGGAGATCGCGGACGGCGGCGCGGGCGAGGTTGAGCTTCACGCCGAGGCGCGATTCGAGTTCCGCGCGGTTGGCGGAAAGATGTTTCCACACACCCTGCCCCACCGTGCCAAGGCCGCAGAGTCCGATGTTGATGGTGGTAGGTGCGCTCATGATTGCTTGGGGTAGCGCGAGGCTTCAGCCCGCGTGCGGGAGATTTTCGGACGCGGGCTGAAGCCTCGCGCTACCGCAAACGGCCGAGATTGGGTTATCACGACGAACCCTCCTTCTTCTGGCCGATCTTGCTCTCGGTGCCGGCACGGAGGCGCGTGATGTTGGCGCGGTGCCGGAAAACAACAAACGCCGCCACCACCGCCGCCACGATCGTCAGCACCGGTGAATGCGTGAAAACATAGGCCGCAAAAGGCAGCGAAGCCGCGGCCAGCATCGAGGCGAGGGAGACATAGCGCGTGATCGCGAGCGCCGTGGCGAACACGACCAACGCGATGCCCGCGCCGAGGGGAAACAGCACGGCAAATCCCCCGGCGCCCGTGGCGACGCCCTTGCCGCCGCGAAATTTGGTGAAGCAGGAAAAACTGTGGCCCACCATGGCAGCCAGCAGACCGGCCGTCGCCAGATTGCCGTAGTCCGTCGCGCCCAACGCCGGTGTCGCTGGAACCGCCGCACTGCCCTTGCTCAGCAGTCGGTAGCCCCACGGCGCAAAGGTCGCCACGGCGCCCTTCGCCGCATCGAGGATCAGCACAAGATTTCCCGGCCCACTCCCGAGCACCCGGCGGACATTGGTCGCGCCGGGATTCTTGCTGCCGACTTCGTAGATATTCACGCCCTTCGCTCGCGCGACGAGATAGCCGAAGGGCAGCGAGCCCAACAGGTATCCGACAGCGGCGGCGATGAGGAGCGGCGTGAGCATGGAGGCAGGGCGCGTTATCCCTCACGCGCCGTCGCGTTTCGCACGCGCTGAGGCGGCGGATTAGGGATAATCCGCCCTACCCTCGAACTGTTCGGCGCGATGCTCATAGCTGCACAAACTTCGCCAGCCTGATCGCCGGATGTCCCTTGATGACCTTGCGCGCAGCCTCGCTCGGCTCGGTGTCGACGCGCACCACCATGTAGGCCGTGCCGCCGGGCGTGAGGCGACTGAGCGACATGTCGGCGATGTTGACCTTGTCCTGGCCCAAAATCGTGCCGACTTCGCCGACCATGCCGGGCTGGTCGAGATTTTCGAGGACGAGCAGCTTGCCGTCGGCGGCAACCTCGACCTCGCGGCCGTTGATGCTGACGATGCGGGGCTGATTCCCTTTGCCAATCAGCGTGCCCGCGGCGGAGAACACCGTGCCGTCGGGCGCGACCACCTCGACTTGAATCAACTCCGTGTAGTCGGAATCGCTGTTCGACTTCGTCACCTCGGCATTGATGCCGAGGCGCTCAAGGAGGACGGGCGCGTTGACGAAGTTGACCTCCTCACCGCTGATGCGGCGGAGATAGCCGCGCTCGATCGAACGGGTGACGGAGTTGGCATCGAGCTCGACGATCTTGCCCCAATACGTGATGCGCAACGTCGCGATCTGCGCGGGCGCGATCTGTTGCACCAAGGTTCCCAGCTTGGCGCCGAGGTCGAGATACGGCCCGAGCACCTTGAGGGAGGCGGCGTCGATCGAGGGAACGTTGACGGCGTTGCGGATAACGCCGCCGTTGAGCACATCGGCGATCTGCTCGGCGATTTCAATGCCGACCGATTCCTGCGCTTCGGCGGTCGAGGCGCCAAGATGCGGCGTGAGCGAGACGCTGGGCAGGGAGCGGAGTTCGCTGTCCTTCGCGAGCGGCTCATCCTCGAACACGTCGAGTCCCGCCGCCGCGACTTTGCCAGATTTCAGCGCGGCGATGAGCGCGGTTTCCTTGATGATGCCGCCGCGCGCGCAGTTGAAGATGCGCAGACCCTTCTTGCACTTCTCAAATGCCGCCTCGTCGATCATGTATTTCGTATCGTCCGTCAGCGGCATGTGGACGGTGATGTAGTCCGACTGCTTGAGGAGTTCGTCGAGCGTCACGCCCTCGACCTGCATGGCTTTCGCGCGACTCGGGGCCAGATACGGATCGTAAGCCAGCACCCGCATGCCGAACGCCTGCGCCCGCTTCGCAACCTCGCCGCCGATGCGGCCCAGACCGACGACGCCGAGGGTTTTGCGGAACAGTTCGATCCCCGAAAAACTTTTCCGATCCCAGTGCCCCGCCCGCATCGAGGCGGCCGCTTGGGGCACGGGCCGGGCCCCGCACAGGAGATGGGTGAAGGTGAGCTCGGCGGTCGCGATGGTGTTGCCCGAAGGGGTGTTCATCACAATCACGCCCCGCTCGGTGGCGGCCTCGACATCGACGTTGTCCACGCCGACGCCCGCGCGACCCACGACCTTGAGCAGCGGCGCAGCGGCGAAGACCGCGGCCGTGATTTTCGTCTCCGAGCGGACGGCGATGGCGTGGACATCCTTCACCAGCTCCAGGATTTTCTCCGGCGTGGAGCCGTAGGCTTCCACGACTTCCAGACCCGGCTGCTGACGCAGAAAGGCGACTCCTTTGGGTGAGATTTTATCGGCAACAAGGACTTTCATGAGAGGCAAAATGGCCACGAGGGAAATGTCGCCGCGCCCGCCTAGCAAGGAAAAGGTTTCTGCTATGACGCGCGCCCCCGGCACCCAGTGGCGACCGCGCGGGTTTTCGGCCGGCCCTGCACCCGGCAGCGTCCGGACGTTTTCCGGCCTTGAACTGTGCTCCGCCATGCGGATGCTCGGCGTTCCCCTTTGTGTTTCCGGTTGAGAAATCATTCCGGAGCAAATCCTTTACCTCGGATATCCGTCCTATCTCCCCAGTGCCACACCTCCCCTTTCGCCCGCCGGCCATGACCAACGATGCTCGCGCCCTCTCATCTCATTGGCCCCGCGCCGTAGCCATCGCGCTCCTCGCACTCGTCGCCGGGCTGACCGGTTGCTCCCAGAAGGCCGCCACCGCCGGAGGTGCAGGCGGCGGCAAGGGTGGCCGAGGCGGCGGTGGGCCGGCTCCGGTGATCGTTGGCCAGGTTCACCGCAAAGTCGTCCCGATCCTCATCGACGCGATTGGCGCCGTCGAGCCGATCCGCTCGGCGGTGATCCGCTCCCAAATCACCGGCTCGCTCATGAAGATTGATATCAAGGAAGGCCAGGATGTGACTAAGGGTGATCTCCTCTTCGAGGTCGACCCGCGGCCGTTTCAAAACACCCTGGCCTCCACGCAGGCCGATCGCGAAAAAATCCACGTGCAACTCGAAACCGCCCGCGCCCAAGTTGCCCGTTACCGCACTCTCATCTCCGATTCGATGGTCTCGAAGGAGCAGTTCCAGCAAATCCAGGACAACGAGCGTGCGCTCACCGCTCAATCACTCTCGAGCGACGCCGCCGTCGCCAACGCCAAGCTCCAGCTCGAATACTGTTCCATCCGCGCGCCGATCTCCGGACGCACGGGCAACATGAGCGTCCACGAGGGAGATCTCATTCGCGCGAACGACCTCGGTGCCATGGTCACCATCAACCAGCTGAGCCCGATTTACGTCACGTTCGGCGTGCCGCAGCAATATCTCGCCATCCTCACCCGCTATCGCGCCGACGCCATGCTGGCGGTGAACGTCGTCCCGCCCGGTCTCGACACGACGCCCGAGCAGGGCGAGCTCACGTTTATGGACAATACGGTCGATGCCTCGACCGGGACGTTGAAGCTGAAAGCGACGTTTGCTAACGCCCAACATCGCCTCTGGCCCGCCCAATTCACGACGGTCGCCATCACGCTCGCCGCGCCCGAAGTGCTCGTGATTGCGAGCAGCGCCGTGCAAACCTCGCAGACCGGCCAGCACGTGTTCGTCGTAAAACCCGATAAGACCGCGGAGCTTCGCCCCGTGACCATTGAGCGCACGCTCGATGCTGACGCGGTCGTCACCAAGGGCCTCGCCGAAGGCGAAGTCGTCGTCACCGACGGCCAGCTCCGCGTAATTTCTGGCAAGCCGGTCGAGGTCAAACAATCCGACCCGACCGCCGCGCCCGGTGCGCCCACCGAACGCGGCCGAGGCAAGGGCAAAGGCAAGGGCAAGAAACAAGAACCATGAACGTTCCCGAACTGTTCATCCGCCGGCCCGTCATGACGACGCTCGTCACGGCGGCGATCTTGATTTTTGGCGTCATGGCTTACCGCACGCTCCCGGTGAGCGATCTGCCGTCGATCGATTTTCCCACGATCAACGTCTACGCGAGTCTGCCTGGCGCCAGTCCGGAAGTCATGGCCTCGTCGGTGGCCACCCCGCTCGAGCAGCAGCTCTCCACCATTGCTGGCATCGACTCGATGACGTCCTCGAGTTCCCTCGGTCGCACCAGCATCACCCTGCAGTTCAACCTCGAGCGATCGATCGACGGCGCCGCGCAGGACGTCCAGTCAGCCATTTCCGCCGTGCAACGCCGGCTCCCGCAGGACATGCCGAGCCCGCCGTCCTTCAGTAAATCAAATCCCTCGGATGAATCGATCATCATGCTGGCGCTCAGTTCGGAGACGCTGCCGCTGTCCGAAGTAAACGAGTATGCCGAGACCATGCTCGCCCAGCGCCTTTCGACCGTCGACGGCGTCGCTCAAATCCAGATCTTTGGCTCTCAAAAATACGCGGTGCGCGTAAAACTCGATCCCCGAGCGCTTGCCGCCCGCGGCATCGGCATCGACGAAGTCCGCACGGCGCTCAATACCAATAACGTCAATCTGCCCGCGGGCACGATCGACGGCGCCAACAAGTCGATCACCCTGCAAGCCACCGGCCAGCTCAAGAACGCCGATGGTTTCCGCAGTGTCATCGTCACCTACCGCAATGGCGCCCCCGTCCGGCTGGGCGATCTCGGCGACGTCGTCGACAGCGTGCAAAATGACAAATCCACGAGTTGGGTCGCTCGCGGCGGCAAACTGACTCGCGGCATCCAACTTTATGTGCAACGGCAACCTGGCACCAACACCATCAAGGTGGCCGACGCGATCAAGGCCCTGCTGCCCGCGTTTCGCCTGCAGCTGCCGGCGGCGATCGATCTCGAAATCTTGCTCGACCGCACCGTCTCCATTCGCGAATCGGTGCGGGACGTCAAATTCACGCTCCTCCTGGCCGTCTGCCTGGTGGTGCTCGTGATTTTTATGTTCCTGCGCTCGGCGGCGGCGACGCTCATTCCCAGCGTCGCGATGCCCATCGCCATCGTCGGCACCTTTGGCGTCATGTTCTTTTTCGACTTCTCAATCGACAACCTCTCCCTGCTCGCCCTGACGCTTTCGGTCGGCTTCGTCGTGGATGACGCGATCGTGATGCTGGAGAATATCGTCCGCCACATCGAAAAAGGTGATCCCGTCATGACGGCGGCGCTCAAGGGTTCGCGCGAGATCGGATTCACCATCATCTCGATGACGATCTCGCTGGTGGCCGTGTTCATTCCGGTGTTGTTCATGGGCGGCATCATGGGCCGGCTGCTGCACGAATTTGCCGTCACGATCAGCGCCGCGGTCTTGGTGTCGGGTTTCGTTTCACTGACCCTCACGCCCATGCTGTGCAGTCGTTTTTTGAAACCGATGCAACAAGGCGTTAAGCACGGGGCGGTTTACAACGCGCTGGAGCGCCTGTTTCAGGGCACCCTTGGATTCTACGACCGCACCCTCAAAATCTCGCTTCACTATCGCTTAATCACACTCCTCGTCGCGATTTCGATGATTGGTCTCACCGCCTGGCTGATCGTCGTGGTGCCGAAAGGGTTCATCCCGACCGAGGACAACGGGCGCCTCAGCGTCTCAACCGAGGCGGCCCAGGACGTGTCCTACGAGGCCATGGTGCGCTATCAGCGGCAAGTCGGCGACATCCTCGTCAAGAATCCTTACGTCGGGATGTTCTCACTCTCCGTCGGCAGCAATTTCAGCAACGCCAACACCACCCGCATGTATGTGATGCTCATCGACCGAAAGCTGCGCCCGACGGCGGACCAAGTTGTGGCGCAGTTGCGGCGCGAGCTCAGTGGCATCCCAGGCGTGCGCGTATTTCCGCAGGTGCCGGCGGCGATCCGCCTCGGCGGTCGCGGCTCCTCGTCGGTTTATCAATACACACTCTACGGGGCCAATCTGCCGGAGCTCTACCGCGTCACGCCCATCATCATGGAGAAGGTCAAGGAGCTCCCCGGCGTCGTGGACGTCACCTCCGACCTGATGGCGACGAGCCCGCAACTGGTCGTGGACATCGACCGCGACAAAGCCTCGGCACTCGGCCTCAACGCCCAGCAAATCGAGGATGTGCTCTACAGCGCGTTCGGTTCCCGGCAGGTGTCCACGATCTACACGCCGACCAACCAATACTTCGTGATCCTGCAATTGAAGGACGAGTTTCAGCGCGACGAGCGTTCGCTCTCGCTCCTGTATTTGCGCAACCGCGAAGGTAAGCTCATCCCGCTCGATGCCGTCACGAAACGGCGGCCGACCGTCGGCCCGCTGACGGTTACGCACCTTGGCCAGGTGCCATCGACCACGATCACCTTCAACCTCGCGCCGGGCGTTTCGCTGAGCGAAGTCACGAGTGGCATCGAGGCGATCGCTCGGGCCGAAATGCCCGCGACGGTCAACGGCACGTTTCAGGGCACCGCGGCGGCGTTCACCAATTCACTCCAAGGCCTCGGCGTCATGCTCATCATCGCCGTGCTCACGATCTACCTGGTGCTCGGGGTGCTCTACGAAGACTTCATCCATCCCATCACGATTCTCTCCGGCCTGCCGGCGGCGACGTTCGGCGCGCTCGTCACGCTGCTGATTTTCGGCCAGGAGCTGAACCTCTACGGCTACGTCGGTCTCATCATGCTCATCGGCATCGTGAAGAAAAATGCGATCATGATGATCGACTTCGCGCTCGCCGAACGGCGCGAACGCGGCCGCCCGGCCGAGGAAGCGATCTATCAGGCCTGCATCGTCCGTTTCCGTCCCATTATGATGACGACGCTGGCCGCGCTCGCCGGCACGCTTCCGATTGCGCTCGGCTGGGGCGCCGGGGCCGAAGCGCGCCGCACGCTCGGCTTCGCCGTCGTCGGCGGGCTCATCGTGTCGCAGACGCTCACGCTCTACATCACCCCCGTGGTTTACCTCTACCTGGAGCGGTTCACGAAATATCTCACGCCCAAGCCCGTGGCCGAAATCGAACGCGAAGCGGAGGCCGCGGCCGCCAGCGCGATGGCGAAGTGACCTCGCACCGCGCTTACCATTGCACCGCGCCTGGCCATCAGCTTTACCGGCGCGCATGATTCCCCCGCTCCCCGCCTTCCTTCGTCGCGGTCTGCTTGCTGCGCTGTTTTGCGCCGCCGCTCAACTAAGCGCCGCGCCCGAGAAATGGGCCGCCGCCATCACAAAATTCACCACGGCTGATGTCAAACATCCGCCGCCCCGCGACGCGGTGCTCTTTATCGGCAGTTCCTCCATCGTGAAATGGACGACCCTCGCGAAGGACTTTCCGGGCGTGACGGTCATCAACCGCGGCTTCGGCGGCTCCGAACTCGCCGACAGCGTCTTCTACGCCGACCGCATTGTCCTCCCCTACCAACCCCGCACCGTCGTCGTCTACGCGGGCGACAACGATTTGAGTGCCGGCAAATCCCCCGAAACCGTCGCCGCCGACTTCAAGGCATTCCGCACGAAAATTCACGCCGCGCTCCCCACCACTAAAATCGTTTTCATCGGTATCAAGCCCAGCCCTTCGCGCTGGCCCATCCGCGACCAGGTTCGCAAAGCCAACGCGCTCATCGCCGCCGACTGCGCCACCGACCAGCAACGCCTCGCCTTCGTCGACACCTGGCAACCCATGCTCGGCCCCGCCGGCCTCCCGCGCCCTGAACTCTACGTCGCCGACCAGCTCCACCTGACCCCCGCCGGCTACGCCGTGTGGAGGCCCCTCGTCGCGCTCCTGCTGAAGTAAGAAACGTCTGCCATCTTTCTCTTTCTTCTTTCTCGTTCCTCCTTCGCCAGCGCACCATCACCCGATCTCGCTCTGGCATTGCTCCGCAGAGTTTCGTGTCTTTCCTGACTTGCGTGATTCCTCCCTCGGCAAACACGGTCACCCGCCTCGCCCGCCAGATCGCCTTCCTCGCCGAGTGCGACAAGCTAAAGGAAATTTTCCGCCAGACAATCAACACGCAAAGCCGCCGCCCCGAAAACGACGCCGAGCACTCCTGGGCCTTCTGCCTCTGCGTCATGGTCCTCGCCGAACACGCCAACGTCCCGCAGCTCGACGTCCTCCGCGTCCTCCAGATGGGCCTCATCCACGACCTCGTGGAAATCGACGCCGGCGACACGTTTGCCTACGACACCGCCGCAACGGTCAACCAGCACGACCGGGAAGCCCGCGCCGCTGATCGCATCTTCGGTCTCCTCCCCGCTGACCAGTCCCGCGAATTTCGCGCGCTTTGGGACGAGTTCGAAGCCCGCACCACCCCCGAGGCGAAATTCGCGCACGCCTGCGACCGCTTCCAACCGATGCTCCTCAACGCCAGCACCGAAGGCGGCAGTTGGCGCAAGCACCACGTCACCCACGACCAGGCCCAAGGCCGCAACGCCCCCGTCGCCGACGGCTCCACTGTCCTTTGGGAAGCCATCGAGCAAATGCTCCGCGAAGCCGTCGCCGCCGGCCACCTCGCCCCAGCTCTGAAAAGATAATCCCGGCTCCGCCTGCATGAAACCTGTGCTGCGCCTCGTCATCGCCGTCGCTCTCGCCTGCGGTGCGCACTCCGCTCGGGCCGCGTGGACGCCCCCCGACGCCGCGCAACTCGCCCGGCTTGAGCGCGCCCTCGCCCCGCAACACGCGCAGTGGGATCCCGCCGAGCAGATGCCCAAGCGCCCGTTCTCGTCGCCCGGCTACCACACCACGCTCAAAGGCGGCTTCGTGCACTCCACCCGCGACGCGTTCACCTACGCTGTCGGCCTCCTCGACCCGGGTAAACCTGAGCACCTCGACCGCGCTTGCGCCATCCTCCGCCGCGTGATCGCGCTCCAAGACTCCGACCCGGCCGCCAAGCACGCCGCCCTCACTCTCACCTCCCCCACGCAGGCCACCCTCACGGCCGGCGAACTCACCTTCCACGTCACCCTCGCCCAGGCCCGCCTCGGCGACCTCCCCGGCAAACTCACCACCGGCCGTTCCCGCGACCTCCGCTTCCTCGACGTCGAATTCTACCACGGCGCCGAGCGCGAGTTCGACCTCGCCACACTCAGCGAAGCGCTCACGGCCTTCGCTCTCTCCGTCGGCCCGCACGGCCCTGTCACCGCCAAGACCGACGCCGGCAAACTCACGCTAATCTGCGACACCCTCACCGTGACCGCCGCTATGCATCCCACTCCGTAACGCGGCGCTTCAGCCCGCGCTCAAACTGTCCGCTCAACTCAAGCGCATCGCGCGCCCCCGCCCCGCGTCAAGCGGGCAACCCTCACCCTATGCATTCCGCTTTCCGTCTCCTTTCGTTTGTTGCCTTTTTTTCGTGGGTCATCTCCCGCACGTTTGCCGCCGACGCGCCACCGGCCGATCCCACGACAAAAATTCCCTCTGATTGGATCGACCTCGACACCGGCCACCGCGTCATCCGTCTCTCGCCCGACAATGGCGGCTCCAGTCTCTACTTCCACCAAAACGGTTACACGCCCGAGGGCGACAAACTCATCATCCACACCCGCGACGG
>SIBG01000063.1 GCA_009695305.1 Opitutus sp.
CGGAGATATTATGCTCCTTGCACACTTCCACGATGCTCTTGCCGCCATCGGCTTCCCGCAAAATACGGATCTTTTGTTCCGTCGCGTGGTGTTTTCCTTTCATGGTCTGGGCTCCTTTGAGGGCCGCAGACTAACCTTACAAGTGGCCCGGATTTCGGGGGATCACCGCAGTATTGCGTCACAAACAGGGTGGGGCGGTCGCGGGAGGGTGGGAGCGGGTGAGGCGGGCGAGCGGGGGCGAGGGCGTGAGGTCGGGGGCCCGCGTGAAAGATCGCGCTCGCCGCCCGGTGGGGCGCGGGGTTCGATCTTCGCATGCCCGCGCCCGTTGAGCCCCAGCCCGGCCCCGTTTTCGTGCCGCTCGATTTCCCAACCCTCCCCGACGGGGCGATGCGCGCGCGGGCCGCGGAGTTTCTGGCGGAGCTGCGCCGGCGGCGCACCGTGCGCGAGTTCTCGCCGCGGCCGGTGCCGCGGGCGGTGATCGAGGACTGCCTGCGCGCGGCGGGCACGGCGCCGAGCGGCGCGAATCTCCAGCCCTGGCATTTCGCGGTGCTCGGTTCGGGCGATCCGGCGCGACGGCGACGGCTGCGCGAGGCGGCGGAGGCGGAGGAGCGGGAGTTCTACGCCCATCGCGCGCCGCCGGAGTGGCGGGAGGCGCTCGCCCCACTCGGCACGGATGCGAGCAAGCCGTTTTTGGAAACGGCGCCGTGGGTTATCGCGATCTTCGCCGCGCAGCACCGCGACCTCCCAGACGGCCGCCGCCTGCCGATTTATTATCCGAAGGAGTCCGTGGGCATCGCGACGGGCTTCCTCATTGCGGCGTTGCATCATGCGGGACTGGCGACGCTCACGCACACGCCGAGCCCGATGAATTTTCTCCAGGAAATTTTCGGCCGGCCGGCGGCCGAGAAACCGTTCCTGCTGCTCGTGGTCGGACATCCGGCCGAAGGCGCCCACGTGCCCGCGGCAGCGTTGGTGAAAAAGTCGCTCGCGGAGATCGCGACGTTTCAGTGAGCCGGGTGCGGCGCGCCCGGTCCGCCACCCGGGAGGGGAATAGTTCAAGAGGAGGCGGCGGGCGATTGCGTTGCGGGTGGAGCGCGTTACGGTCTGGCGCGTGAAACAACTTTTCTGGCTCGTCGCTTCGCTCACCGTTTCGTCCGGACTGGTCGCCGCCGACCCCGCCGCAGCGATCGAGGAGCGGGTCGCCCAAGCGGTGCAGTCGCCCAAGGTGACGGTCGTCCATTTTTGGGCGACTTGGTGCGATAACTGCCGCACCGAATTGAAGAGCGGCGGGTGGAAGAAAATCGTCGAGGCCAATCCGGAGGTGAACTTCGTCTTCGTGACGGTGCGCGATACAAAGCCTGGCGCGCCGGTGCTGGCAACCCACGACCTCGGCGGGCAGAAAAATTTTCTAAACCTGCAGCACCCGAATCCGTCGCAGATCAAAGGGGAGGAGTTGGCTTCGTTCCTCGGCTTGCGGCTGGGGTGGGTGCCGGCGACGTGGGTCTATCGCGATGGCAAGCAGCGCTACGCGATCAATTATGGCCAGACCCGGTTTGAAATGTTGCAGCAGATGATCGCGGAGTCGTCCCGCGATTGGTAGCCGCGCGCGCGGCTCGGACCGGAAAGCCGGACGCAGGGCTGGGTCACGAAACGGACACGCGTCCGAAACCGGGACTTGTCAGCGCTGGCGGAATCTGCGCGACTAAGCGACCGCGCCTTTCCTCCATGTCTTCCATCAACGAATTCCTGCTCAAGCATCGTCTCCGCCTCGCGACCAATCCGTGCGTGAGCCCGGATTTCTGCCTCGATTGGCCGGCCCTGGGGGCGAAACTGCGCGGCGGCGCCGCCGGCGTGAAGCGCTACGAAAAGAGCCGCTTCGCGACCAAGGCGGGCGAGTTCACCCTCCTGGAGGACCCGGCGACGGGCGACTGCGCGTGGCAACTGGCCGCCAAATCCGCCGCGACCCTCGCCGACGGTGAAGTGCTGGCGGATGGCACGACGGTGTTTCCAGCGACCTTCGCGAATCTGCTCAGCCTGAAAAATCTCGCGCAGGAGCACAATCCGGCGTCGACGATTTTTCCGACCGCGGCGGAAAAACTCGGCCAGAGCACGCTCGGGCTCGGCGCGCGTTTCACCACGCTGCACTGGCCGGCAACGGAGTGGGCGATGAGCGCGCTGAGCCTCGGGTTGACGGCCAACCAAAACTCCATCCCGCGCGAGCTTGTCTACGACGTCGACGTGATGCTGGCGGGGAAACTCGACACCGTGCCGTTTCCGTTCATCGGCACCAATGTCCCCGAAGGCCACCAGGGCCAGAGCGTCGAGGGCATGAGCCACGGCTGCGTGCTGTCGAAACTGAAGCATGGCTTTCACCGCCGCGGCATCGCATGGAGCTTCAACGCCGACCACCAGCCGATCGGCGGCAAGTTCGATCATCGCGAGGACGCGCTGGTCACGGGCTGCGTGCTCGCGAGCTACATCACCTTCGATCTTTCGCCGGAACTCGCGCAGACGAAAGTCGCGGATGACGCCGCCGGCTGGGTGCAGGCGAATGTCCCGGCCGACCTCGTCGCGAAAGTGCCGGCGCGCGTGGCGAAAGCCGGTCTCAAGATCAACGAGGCCGACTTCGCCAAACTGCTCGCCTATGTCTGGCCGTCGTTCCAGAAGATGAAGCGCCGCCACGAAAAATACGCCGCGGCACGGGCGAAACTATTCACGACCGCCGTGGGGCGCGCCTACCTGAGCGAACTCTCCATCGACGAGTTGCCCGGCCTCACCACGCCCGAGACGACCGCGATCATGCTGGCGTTTTGCGAGGCGCTGGGGATGAAAATCCATTTCGTCGCGCCCGCGTTCGGCTTTCAGAAAAACATGCCGTATCCCGACAACGCCGCGTTGCGCGCGCTGATCGAGCAGCAGTGGGCGGTGTGCCAGCAGTTTGGCGTGAGCATCGGCTTCCATTCTGGCTCCGGCAAATCCGCCGAGAATTATCAGGTGATGGGCCAGGTCACCGGCAGCCGCCTCGAGATCAAGACCAGCGGCCGCTACACCTACGAAATGGGTCGGGCGTTGTTCGCGTCGAAGCATCCCGCCGACCAGGCGCTCTGGCGCGACTGGTATCAGTTCACGCTCGAGCTGGCCCTGCTCGGCTCGTTCAGCGCCGATGCGACGGAGCAGAAGATGGCGCGCATTTTTGTCACGGACGCGCTGACGAAAGCCGGCCAAGACACGGAGGTGTTCGCGAACCCGACGGTCACCCGCGCCGCGCTCGAGTCGCTGGCGCCCAGCCCGGAGCACATGTTTTGGTTCGAGTATAATTTCCTCCACGTCCTCGCGGCCGGCGGCCGTCCGGAGAAAGCCGCGCTCGGCGATCACACGCCGGCGGGCTACCAGCAGCGCGCGCGGTTTTACGCCATCAGCGACGAAGGCCGGTTGAATTTCTCGAAAAACATCGCGAGCTACATCGTCTTCCTCGCGGAGCACACCGGCCTGGCCACCGCCGCCACCTGCGCCGCGGCTCGCCAGCTGCTTGGTCGCTACGCGACGCTCGAGCAGATGCTTAACGACATTTCAAAATAGTTACGGTGGGGCGGGCGGGGAGCCGAGCGCCGAAGCCAGCCGTCGGATCTTCCTCTCTGCACGCGGTGCGGCGTCTTGAGCTGGTCGCACCCGTGGTGGCCGGGCTTGCCCTGGCCGGAAAATATTCCGAAATAAATTCACGCCCCGAGCCTCTCACCTCCAATAAACCTCGCCTCCAGTTACAACAAACTCGACGGTCTCCTCACCACGCTGGGCCACTGGCTGCAATGCGCGCTGCTCCTCGTTATCCGTGGCTGGTGGGGTTGGTCATTTTTTCTAACCGGCAAAGGCAAGCTGTTGAACCTCGAGAAGACGACGGCGTTCTTCACTGATCTCGGCCTCCCGCTGCCGAAGCTCAACGCCATCCTGGCCGGCGGCACCGAGTGTGTCGGCGGTCTGCTGCTCCTCGTGGGCCTGGGCTCGCGGCTGGTGAGCGTGCCGCTCATTTTCACGATGGTCGTGGCCTACGCGACGGCGGACAAGGAGGCGCTCGCGGCGATTTTCTCCGACCCCGATAAGTTCACCAGCGCCGCGCCGTTCCCTTTCCTGCTCGCGAGTCTGATCGTCTTCGCCTTCGGCCCCGGGAGATTTTCGCTGGACGCGCTCCTGTTTAAAAAATCCGCGAAGTGAGTGTCCGGGGCAGGCCGGTCTTCGACTGGCGTTCGGAAGGTGAAAAGAATTGGCCGTCCGCGCGAGGTCCGCTCAGGCCTTCACGACCTTGGTGCCGCCGATCAAATCATGCAGGCAGCGTTTGTCGTCGCGGAAAATAAAGCAGTTATCCACGAACCAGAACAGCACGCCGATCAGCGGCAGGTGCCGCAGGCAGCGCGGCAAAAATCCCCGGAGGAGAAACCCGTGCAGAAATCCCGCCGGTGAGCCGTCGGCCACGCGCACGACGCGCAGACCGGTGGCGATTTTTCCGACGGTCTGGCCGCGGAAGGTCAGCAGGGCGGCTTGCAGCACCATGAGTCCGAGCAGATAGGGGATCGACTTGCCGATCGCCCCAGTGAACGCCTCGACCAGCTCCTGCGGCGTCAACCGGCCCGAGGAGAGCGCCGCGCCGAGCGCCCGCACCACGGCTTGCGAAGTGGGCAGCCAGCAGAGCGATTCGAGGAAACCATCAAGCAACGCCGCCAGCAGCCGCAGCCCGCGGTGCCCGAGGGTTTCATCGGTCACGGGCGCGACGGCGGCCATCACCGGTGGCGCGCCGTCGGGCGACGAAAATTCTGCATAGTCGCCGACGCGGCGCCATTCTTCGGTGCCCAGCGCCTTCGCCGCGGTGGCGAGATTCGCGCGTCCGGCGTTGATCCAGGCGCGAATCTGCTCGGCCGTCACGGGCCCGTATTCTTTGCCGTCGCCGCCGATGATGGTGAACATGCGGAGAAAAAATCAGCGCCCGCGGGCAGCGTCAACGGCAGAGGGTGGCGCGCGTCAGCCGGCACGGATCGGGCGGAGACGGGCCCCCGTTGCAACGGCGGACGAGGGAGTTTGAAAATCCGCGCTAGAGATAATCCGCCGATCCTTTCGCGCGGTAGGTTTCGCGCGCCGCTTTATTCATTCGCTGTGGGTCCGATACCCCGAAGCTTGCTTCGGCTTGGTTGGACGGACGGGTTTAAGCGCGAATTGCATTATGGTCGGATGAGTTTGCGGCGGTCTTGTCAAATGCCCCGGGGCTTGCCCCGGGGATTTTTACTTTCTTCCAGGCGGCCTTCGTCTCGCGTTCGAGGCGCGGGTCGGATTTGCGCGCCGCGTAGGCCTGCTCGCGCTGGAGTTTTTGGAAACTTGACCAGCGGCCGAGGTCGAGCGCCCCCGCATCGAGCGCGGCTTGAATCGTGCAGCCGGGCTCGGCGCGGTGCGCGCAGTTGCTGAAGCGGCAGCGCGCCGCCAGCGCCGCGATGTCGGCGAAGGTTTCTTCCAGCGTGGCGGCGGCGACCTCCCAGAGTTGCAGCTCGCGCATGCCGGGAGTGTCGATCACGAGGGCGCCGGACGGCGCGACGAGCAACTCGCGGTGCGTGGTGGTGTGCCGGCCCTTGCCATGCGCGGCGCTGGTGGGGGAGGTGAGCTGGCGCTCCGCGCCGAGCAGGCGGTTGATGAGCGTGCTCTTGCCGACGCCGGAGGAGCCGAGCAACGCCACCGTGCGGCCGGGCGCGAGCCACGGCGCGAGGGCGGCGGAGAGGTCGGTGTCGTGCGTGGCGCTGAGCACAAGGACGGGCGCGCCGCCGGCGACGGCCTCGACGGTGGCGCGCGCGGCGGCGGGATCGGCGTGGAGATCGGATTTGTTGAGGAGGACGACGGGTTGCGCGCCGCTGGCCCACGCGACGGCGAGGTAGCGTTCGATGCGGCGGAGATTGAAGTCGGCGTCGAGCGCGGTGACGAGAAACACGGTGTCGATGTTGGCGGCGACGATCTGCTCGGTGCCATCGCCGGCGGCCTGGCGGGAAAATTTCGTCTTGCGTGGGAGCACAGCGTGAATGTCGGCGTGCGCCTCGCCGGGCCGCGGGCGGACGACGACCCAGTCGCCGACGGCGGGTAGATCGGCGCGCGCGGTGGCGTCGTGCCGGAGTTTGCCGGTGCAGGTGGCGGTGACTTCGCCGTGGGCCGCGAGGAGCGCATAGGCGTGCTTGTGCTCGAGCGCGACGCGCGCAGGCATGAAGCCGGCGAGATCGGAGGCAAACGGAGCAAAATGGCCGGAGAAGAAATCGTCCCAACCGAGAGAGGAGAGATGCATGGATGTGACCTGTGACGTCTGAAATGTGGTGAGTAACGAATCGGAGAGCGCATGGCGCGCAGCCGAGGGTGAAAACAAAAGAGGCCGCTCCGTGCGGGCGGCCTTCAGGAATCAGAAATGCGCGGCGAGTTTAGGCGCGCGCGATCGAGGCAACCGGCGTGGGCAGGCGAGATGAGTGGAGAGCAAGCTCAGTCATAGGCGTGGTGCGGCGGTTGAGGTTTCGAGGTTGCAGCGTCGGCTGCGACGGGCGAAGTGAGGCGCGGACCCGGCCGCGAGTCAAGCGGCCGCCAGCACCCGGGCGAACAGGTCGCGGTCGACGTTAGCGCCGGACAGGATGATGCCGGCGCGTTTGCCTTTCAGCGCCTCGCGCTCTCGCAGCAAGGCGGCCAGGCCCGCGGCGCCGGCGCCTTCGGCGACATTGTGCGTGTCGGAAAACAGAGCCCGCATGGCGGCACCGACTTCAACATCGGAGACCTGCACGACGCGTTCTGCGCCGTGGAGGAGGTGATGCAGCGCGACTTCGTGCGGCGCGCGACACGCGAGACCATCGGTGAGTTCGGTGGTGACGGGGTGGGTCACCGCTCGGCGGGCGGCGAAAGACAACGCATACATCGGCGCACGATCGGAAACGACGCCGACTACGCGGGTGCTCAGGCGGAGCGCATCGCGGGCCGCCATCACGCCGCAAATGCCGGAGCCCATGCCGATGGCCACGTAGACCACGTCCAGCAGGGGAGCGTGACGGAAAAATTCCAGTGCGTAGGTCGCGACGCCGGGAATGAGACCTGCATCCATCGACGGCATGGCGAACAAGCTTTGTTCGGCGGCGAGCTGGCGGGAATATTCGAGGGCGGATTGAAAATCGTCTCCGTGCTCAATGAGCTCGGCACCGAGGGCGCGCATTGAGGCGTTTTTTTCCAGGCTGTTGCCGTGCGGGACGACAATGATCACGCGCAGGCCGTGGCAGCGCGCGGCGAACGTGACCGATTGCCCGTGATTGCCGCGCGTGGCGGCGATCACGCCGCGCAGGTTCGGTTGCGCCCGCCGGAGCGCGTCGAAAAAAACGAGTCCACCCCGGATCTTGAACGCACCGAGCGGCGTGTGGTTCTCATGCTTGACCCATACCTCACAGTCCGCGCGGGCGTTGAGCAGCGGCCAGGAAAGCTGCGGCGTCGGCAGCATCGCCGCATGGACGATGGCGGCGGCGGCTTCGATCTCCGCGAGCGAGGGGAGCGGGTTCATGCCCCGATGCTGGATCGTCGCTCGGTCGGTGCAAGCGACGGCCGGCTGTGCCGATGGGAAAACGCCGGCGTTGCCGTTGCTCCGGCTAGGATGGCAGCGCCACGCGGCGGGCGGCTTCGTCGGGGTTTTGCCGATAGAAGAGCGCGGTGTGCCCGACCGCGCCGATGCACACGCAGCGGCCCTCGTCGGCGATCTGCGTGCAGAGGGTGGGACGATCCGCGCGCTCGGTCCCGAGAAACCGCAGCTTCACGAGCTCATGCGTCCGCAGATATTTTTGCAGCTCGGCGAGAAACGCCGGCGTGAGCCCGCCCTTGCCCAGCTTCAACGCGGCCTCGAGTTTCTGGCCCTGGCCACGGAGGAACGATTTCTGCGCGCCGGTGAGAGAAAAGTCATACATGGCAGCGGAGTGTTCAGCCTTGGCTGAAATAATCCAGCGGCAACTCGCGCCACGCGCCGAGGGCGAGATCACCCAGCTCGAGCGCCCCGAATTGTTCGCGGTGCAAGGTGAGCACGGTGATCCCGCCCGTGGCGAACATCCGCCGCACCTGGTGATAGCGCCCCTCGGTGAGCGTCAGTTCGGCTTCGCGCGGCGAGACGATCTTCAATTCCGCCGGCGCACACGGCTTTTCCTCGTCTTCGAGCCGCAGCGTGCCGCTCGCGAACCGCTCGATCAGTGCCGGCGCGAGATCGCGGTCGACGGTGGCGCGATACAGTTTCGGCACCTTGTGCTTTGGCGAGGTGAGTCGATGCACCAGCGGCGATTGATCGGTGAGCAGCAGCAGCCCGCTCGTGTCCTTGTCGAGCCGGCCGATGCTCGTGACCGGCGGATTCCGCCGCCGCCAGCGCTCCGGCAGCAGCGAGTAAACACTCGGCCCCTCGCGCCCGTCGTGCGAGCACACGAGCCCGAGTGGTTTGTTCAGCAGCAGCAGCAGCCCATCCGGATGATCGAGCGGCTCGCCATCCACGCGCACGTCCGCGGGGACGGCCTTGGCGCCGAAATCGTCCGCTTCGTCGCCGCGCACGGTCACCGCGCCGGACGCGATCCAGTCGCGCGCGTCCCGCCGGGAACAGTAGCCGAGGCTGGCGAGGAGTTGGTCGAGACGGCGCATGGAGCAGGATGGCCGCAAAGAAGCGCCCAAGGCGCAAAAAGAATCGGACGGTCGCAGTGGGCAGAGCAGGCTTTCCTTTTGAGTGTTTTCTGCACCTCTTTGCGGCCATCTTGGACGTAACCCTCTCCCTGCTTCGCTGGCTCCTGCTCGTTTTCTCCTTCGTGCTCGCGGCGCTCGGTTCGTTGACCGTCGTCAAATCGCCCGACTGGGCCCCGTGGAAGCTGGCCGTGCTCGCTGGCGAATACGGGCACCGGGTCGCACTCGCGCCGATCCTCGTGGCCTCGCTCGCGTGGCTCGCGCGTGGCCCGGCGGGCGGGATCACGGTCGCGACGGTGCTGGTCGGGGTGCTCGCGTTCGGCCTGCTGCTCCGGCCATGCCTTGAGGCACGGTTGCTCGCCCGCACGCTGCCGGAAAAACTCGAAAAGCAATTCGGCCGCGTGGCGTTGGCGCGCGGCCCGTTTTCCTTTGGGGCGCTGTTGGACCGCGGACCGGAATCCGTGCGTCCGGAGACGCTGAGATTTTCAGGCGAACTTGCGCTCGACTTCTATCGGCCAGCGCGGGCCGGTGCGGGCTCCGCGCCCCGGCCGTGCGTGATCGTCGTGCACGGTGGCGGTTGGGACGGCGGCGACCGTTCGGAGATCGCGCAGTTCAACCACTGGCTGGCAGCCTGCGGCTACGCGGTCGCCGCGATCGACTACCGGCTGGCGCCGAAGTTCCCGTGGCCGGCGTCGCGCGACGATGTGCTCGCGGCCATCGCCTTTTTGAAAAAAAATGCCGCCACGCTCGACCTCGACGCGACGCGGCTGGTGCTCTTCGGCCGCAGCGCTGGCGGCAACCTAGCCGAGGCGACCGCCTACGCCGCGGGTGACGCGGCGATTCGTGGGGTGATCGCGTTCTACGCGCCGGCCGACCTGCACTTCGCCTACGCCTACAGTCGCGAGGACGACCTCCTGAAATCTCCCCAACTGCTCCGCCAGTATCTCGGCGGCCCGCCCGAGTCCGCCCGGGCCGCCTACGACGGCGCGAGTGGTTATCTGCACGTTTCGAAAAACGTGCCGCCCACGTTGTTGGTGCACGGTCAGCTCGACCCGCTCGTGTGGCACCGGCAAAGCGAGCGGCTCGACGTGCGGTTGACGGAGCACGGCGTGCCGCATGCGTTCGTGTCGCTCCCGTGGGCGACGCACGCGTATGAATACAATCTACGCGGTCCCGGTGGGCAGCTCGCCACGTTTGCGGTCGAGTGGTTTTTGGCGGCCGTGACGCGCTGATCGCGCGAGTTGGAACCCGCGCCAAAATTTCCAGCGCCGGAGGATTTCATTTACGCCGGGCCGCGGTCGGGCATGCTGCGGGCCTAGCTTCAACCCTATGAATACCCTGCTCCCTCCCCTCGCCACCATCTCGTTCGAGAGCCTCGGGGCCACGGCGATCTACGCGCTCGTTGGCATCGGCCTCGCCATCGTCGGTTATAAATTGTTCGACCTCTGCACGCCAGGCGACCTCCACGAGGAAATCGTCAAAAACCGCAATCTCGCCGCGGCGGTGATCGGTGCGGCCATCATCATCGGCGTCTGCCTCGTTGTCGCCGCTGCCATCATGGGATGAGCGCGTCGCTCCAGGGGCCGCCGCCGGACGACGGTCGGCGACGCAGCCAGCGCGTGGCCCTCGTGCTGCTCGGCACGATGGGCGTGATCGGCGCCGGCCTGGCGTGGGACGCGTGGAAACGTGCGACCGCCGGTGACGGCACGCCGACGCCCACTTCACAGCCGGCGACCAAACCCATCAGCGCGGACCAGACCTACACGAACAATGAATTCATTCCCGGGGTGGGCTACTACCACGCACCCTATCACGGATGGTTTCCCTTTCCGTATAACCACCACGATCCGGCGCGCGGTTATTTCGCGGGCGGTTTGTGGCAGGCGGCGCCATTTTTGCTGGGCAGTATGATGAGTTCGCGGCCGTCGGGTGAGGCAGCGGCGTCCGCGTTTGCGGCGCAACGCCAGCGTGGGGACGAGGAGCGGCGGCAGGCGCAAACCCGCACGTCGGGTTTCGCCGGCACTCGCGCCGGCAGCAGCGGGTTTTCGGCCGCGAGACCGGCAACGACCCCGCCGAGCTCGACTTCGAAGCCGTCCGTCATCCGCGGTGGTTTCGGCTCATCGTCGCACAGCAGTGGCGGCGCATCGTGAGCGTTCGCTGATGCAACGAATCGCCATCACACCGCGACCCGACTGGCGGGCGAAAGCCGAGGCGCTCGGTTTCACCTATCACACGCACGAGACCGGTCCGTATTGGGACGAGAGCGCGTGTTACGTGCTGAGTCCGCGCCAGGTCGACGAGCTCGAGGCGGCGGCCAACACCCTCCACCAGCTCTGCATCGATGCGGCCCAGGTCGTGATCGATCGCGGCTGGTGGTCGCGGCTCGGCATTCCGGAGGACGCCATTCCGGTGATCCTCGATTCGTGGAATCGCGACGACCCGAGCCTCTACGGCCGCTTCGATTTCGCCTACGACGGCGCGTCGCCGCCAAAGCTCCTCGAATACAACGCCGACACGCCCACGGCACTGATTGAGGCCGCGGTCGTGCAGTGGTATTGGCTGCAGGAGAGTTTTCCGGACGCTGATCAGTTCAACTCGATTCACGAGCGCCTGATCGACGCGTGGCGCAACATCGCCGCGGAGCGCGTTCATTTCGCCGCGGTGCGCGACCTGCCGGAGGACGTGCAGACCGTGACCTACCTGATGGACACGTGTCAGCAGGCGGGTTTTCAGACGACATGGACCGCGATCGACGAACTCGGCTGGGATCAAACGGCCGCGCGGTTCGTGGATGCCGACAGCGCGGAGATCAACGCGCTGTTCAAGCTCTACCCGTGGGAGTGGATGTGGCACGAGTCGTTCGCGAAATTTTTGCCGGCGGCGAAAAATCTCTTCATCGAGCCGCCCTGGAAACTCCTGCTCAGCAACAAGGGGCTGCTGCCCGTGCTGTGGGAGCTGAATCCCGGTCATCCGAATTTGCTCCCGGCGTTCGAGACCGCGCACGCTTCGCTCGGTGGCAGCTATGTGCGGAAGCCGCGCCTCAGCCGCGAGGGCGCGAACGTGACGCTCGTCGAGCGGGGAATCACGGTCGAGGAAAACGGTGGCGACTACGGCGAGGAGGGTTTCATTTATCAGGCGCTCGGGCCGATTCCGGATTTTTCCGGCAACCGGCCCGTGTGCGGAGTGTGGCTGGTGAACCACGAGGCGTGCGGCCTCGGCGTGCGCGAAGACACCCGCCGCATCACTGGCAACCTCAGCCGGTTCGTGCCGCACGTGATGCGGTGAGTCAGGGGGAGGGGCGCCGCCGGCCAGCGCCCGGGCGTCGTCAAGCGACGCCCCGGCGTTGACGAATCACGCGCGCCACCTCCAGCACGACCAGTGGCCCGAAGATCCAGACCACCTGCATCGGGAAAATTTTCCGTGCCGCGGCTTGGTGATACGTGGCGAGCGCGGCCGCGACGTAGGCGAGACGGTGAAGATTCTTCCAGCGTTTGCCGCCGAGCCAGCGGACGAAGACGTGCAGGCTCGTGATCGCAAGCACGAGCAGAATGGCGAACGTGATGAGGCCGGTGAGTTGAAACGGTTTCTTCAGCGCAGTTCGCAGGATGGACGGGAGCGCGGCGACGTCGGTGCCGCCCTCGTAGATCAGGTGCGTGGTGAAGTGAAGTGCGGCGTAGACGAACGCACTCACCCCGACGAGCCGGCGGTGACGGTTGAGCGCGAGCGCGACGCCCCACTTCGGCCATAGCACGCGCAGTGGCGAAAACGTGAGCACGGTCGCGAGCAGCACGCACGCGGTAAAGCCGAGGTGGTGCAGCACGACTTTGAGCGGGTCGGCGAGCACGCTCGAGTTTTTGGTCACGAAGATCGGCCACAACGGCCAGAGGCCGGGCAGCACGAGGAGCGTCCAGACGACGACCTTCGAGCGGAGGAGTTTTTCGAGGAAGAGCACGAAATATGCGACTGCTCCCTGCGCTCACGCGCAGGGCTACGGGAGCTGCGGGACTCAGTAATTCTTCTCGAGGTTCATCCCCTGGTAGAGGCCGGCGACTTGTTTCTCGTAGCCGTTGAACATGAGCGTGCGCTGCCGGGTCAGACCGCCGCCAATCACCTTCTCGCTCGCCTGCGTCCAGCGCGGGTGATCGACGTTCGGGTTTACATTGGCGTAGAAGCCATACTCGCGGGCCTGCATGACCTCCCACGTGCCGCGCGGCTGCTTCGCGACGAACTCGAACTTCACGATCGATTTCACGCCCTTGAATCCATACTTCCAGGGCGTGACCAGCCGCAGCGGCGCGCCGTTTTGGTTCGGGATCGGTTTGCCGTAAATGCCGGTGGCGATGAAGGCCAGCTCGTTGGTCGCTTCGTCGAGTCGCAGGCCCTCGACGTAAGGGTAATCCAGATTGCGTTCGCGCTGGCCAGGGGCGCTCTTCGGGTCGAGGAACGTCGTCATCTTCAGGAATTTCGCCTCGGGCTTCGGGTCGGCGAGCGCGACGAGTTTCGCGAGCGGAAAACCATCCCACGGCACCACCATCGACCAGGCTTCGACGCACCGGTGGCGGTAAACCCGCTGTTCGACGCCGCCCATCTTGGCGACGAGGTCATTCACGTCGAGTTTCTGCGGCGCGTTGATGAGACCGGCGAGCTCGACCGTCCACGGCTCGGATTTCCAGCCGCGGTTGGCGAGGACGACCGGCTCCTCCTTGCTGGTGCCGAATTCGTAGAAATTATTGTAGCTGGTGATGTGGTCGTAGGCCGTGGGCTTCAGCGCGGGGTCGCGGAAGGCGGCGTTGACCTTCGTGGGAAAACCGCCGGTCGCGCCGAGGAGATCGCGGGCGGCAAACGCGGTGCCCGCGAGGCCGAGGGTTTTTAGAAACGCGCGGCGGTTGCGGTAGATGGTTTCCGGCGTGGCGGCGGATTCGCGGAGGGCCCAGTCTTTCGGAGTGTGGATGAGCATCGGGGTGGGAGGGGTGGGGTGCACGGATTATTCCGAGAAGCTGCGGAGAATCAAATGAATGGTCGCAAAAGGGCAAAGAAAGTAGCGCCGGTCTGCGAACGGCCCTACCACGAACCGCGCAGGCCGCCAAGAAAGAGCCGCGGCGTGCCGAGGTTCACGACACCGTCGGCGCTGCGGCCGGTTTCGAGAAGGGTGTTGCCGAGGTTTTCGAGAGTGAGAAACAACTCGAGGTGCTTCGTGAGCGGACGACTCACGCCGAGGTCGGCGATGGCCGCCTCGCCGAGGACGAGGAAGTTTTCGTCGTCCTCGAACTGGCGGCCGATCCAGCGGACGCGCGGCGTGAGCGTGATGCCGCCGGGTGCGCGCCACGTGGCGCCGAGCGCGGCGTTGCGCCGCGGGACTTGCGCGACGCGCTTGCCGACGAGGGCCGGCGCGATCGCCGCGCGGCGCACGGTGGCGTCGTTGAACAGGGCGTCGGCGGTGAGCGAGAGAGATTCGCTCGCGCGCCACGAGGCGGACAGTTCGAGGCCTTGGACGCGCGTGCGGTCGAGATTGAGGCGCTGGCGGCCGAGACCGCCGGCCGCCAGCGTGCCGACGATGGGAAACGTGCCGGGCCCGCGCGCGAGGGTGACATTGCCGACGGCGTCGCGCAGCTCGTTCCAGAATGCGGTCGCGCCGACCGTGAGCGGGCCGCGCTTAAGATCGGCGCCGATCTCGCCACTCGTCACGCGCTCGGTGCGCAGCGCGGGGTTGGCCTCGGTGACGTTGGCGCCCTGGCGAAACGGGCGGTAGAGCTCGTTGAGGGTGGGGCGGCGAAACGCTTGCTGCGCGTTGGTGCGCACGCGCCACTCCTTCTGCGGTGTCCACACGAGGCCGGCGCTCGGACTGAACTCGATCGCGTCCTGGCCGGCGTAGGTGTCGCTGCGGAGGCTGGCGCCGGTATTGCGGTCGGTTTCGCGGCGGTAGCCGTTGGTGTCGCGCCACGCGTCGAGTCGGGCGCCGAAGGTCGCGCGCAGTTCCTTCGTCAGCGGCTGCTCGTGCAACGCAAACCCGCCGGCGAAAGCCTGCTCGCCACCCGCGATGCGCTGACGCGTGAAATTGCCGGCGGTAAACGTGAAGTTCTCGCGCGTCTCGCCGCGCACTTGGCGTGCATCCGCGCCGGCGCTCGTGCGGGCGCCGCCGGCGTGATTCCACGCGCCCGTCCACGCGGCGCCGAAGGCCTTCGCGGGCACGGCGAATTGATCGCTGGCGGGCGTCTCGGCGGTGCGGGTGGCGTTGACCGAGCTGAACGTGCTGGCGAACGACTGATCCTGGGCGTAGGCGACCGCGTTCCACGTGAAAGTTTTCGTGGGCGAGCTGGCGAGCGAGGCGGACAGGAATTTCTCGCGCGAGCCATTGCGCGTGTAAGGCGTGCCGTTACCGCGAAACTCCTCATAGTAGCGGGCGTTGAGTTTGAGTTCGACGGATTGGGCCGGCGAGGACGCCCGCGCTCCCAGAGCAAGCCAGCGGTGGCGGCTCCAGGCGGCGAGGTCGATCGGACCGCGCCGCTCGGGTGCGACAAGCGGGAAACCGTTGGTCGAAAAGTCACGGCCGAGCAGTTGCACGGCGCCGCGGCCGGCGGGCTGCGTCAGTGAAAGTTCGGCGTTGCGCGTGCCGAAGCTGCCGGCGCTGGCGTTCAGGTGGCCATTCCTTCCTTCGGCCGGCTGGGTGAACAATTGCACGACGCCGCCGAGCGCGGCGTTGCCCCACGCGGTGGCGCCGCCGCCGGGGACGAGCTCGGCGCGGGCGAGGCCTTCGCGCGGAATCTTGGTCCACGCAACCCAGCCGCCGAACGGGTCGTTGAGCGGCACGCCGTCGAGGAGGACGAGCGAGCGGCTCGCGCCGCTCGGACCGAGGCCACGGAGCGAAACGCCCTGTGCGGTGGGATTGGCGGTGAGGCTGTCGCTCCGACGGAAAAGACTGAAGCCGGGCACGGCGCGGAGGGCACCGTCGAGCGTGGCAGTGGGCGCGGCGCGGATGGTGTCGGCGTCGAGGGCGGTGACCGAAAACACGACCTGCTCCGGAAGCTGCGGGGCGCGCGCGGCCGTAACGACCACGGACTCGAGTGTCGTCTGCGCGGCGAGCGCCGACGCGAGCGTGACGAATGATAGTGTGAGGCGGTGGGCGGACACGGGTTGGGCGGGCAAGACAGTGTCGCCTCTCGCGCCCGGCGCAAGACGTGCAGTGGTCATATCGTTTACCGCAGCGGCGCGCGATTATGCTGGGCAACCGTGCGGGCATTTGGGATGGGTGGAGTTCGCGCGCACGCGCATCACTCTTATGTCACTGTGGGAATACAAGGTCATCACCAGCGGAAAGGGCGGCTTCGTGTCGCCGGCGCTGATGGAAAAATTTCTGAACGATCTCGGCCGCGACGAGTGGGAAATCATCCACTATCAGACGCCGCCGGACAACGCGCTCGCCTTCACCGGCCTCGCGCGCCGCTCGACACAGCGCGATTGGACGCTGCAGGACGCCGCGGCCGCCGCCGCGAAGACCGAGGCGGAGAAACTCCGCGCGGAGTTCGAGGCGAAGTTCAAGGCGGCCTCCAGCAACGGGCCGGCCGGCGGCCAGGCCGCCGAGGACAAGACGCCGAGTTTCCTGGAGGAAAAGTCCGCGCCGGACGACGGCTTCCGCAAGCCGGTCGACACCTCGCGGGACGACGATCCCGACGCGCCCGATGAGCCGAAGGATGATTGGGACAAACTCACGGCGACCGAGAACGAGGAGCTGCCGACCTTTTTCGATGCGATCAAGCCGCACCTGCGCCGCAATCAGCGGGGCGCTGGCATGAGCGTGGGGGTCGATTATCTCGCGAAGAAATGGGATCAGGCCGAGGAAGACCTGAAGGGCGCG
This sequence comes from Opitutus sp., assembly GCA_009695305.1. Classification (GTDB taxonomy): domain Bacteria; phylum Verrucomicrobiota; class Verrucomicrobiia; order Opitutales; family Opitutaceae; genus SIBG01. Next base: position 16,547 of record SIBG01000063.1, read on the forward strand.
CTCGCCGAGTGCGGCTTCGTGATGCCCGTCGACGAGGATTCGAAGGCCGAGTTTCTCGAGTATGACGGCGACCTCTATTGGCTGAACATCAACCGCCGCGGTGAACTTTGGATCAACACGAAGGAGAAACCGCGGCCCGTGTTCCGCGCCGTCAAAGGCCAGCGCGTGGAATCGGCCGAGGAACCGAAGGCGGAGCCCGGAGCCCGGAGCCCGGAGCCGGGAGACGGGAAACCGGAGATGGGAGACAAGGCGGTCGAGCGCGCGACGTTTGCGCCTTCGAGGAGCGAAAATCGAGAGGCAAAAAGCGAATCTCCAGGGGAGCCGTTGCCGGCGAGCCCCGCACTGCTCGATAAAATCCGTCCGCTCATGCGCCGCAATCGTCGCGGTCCCGGTGGTTCGGGCAGCGGGAGTTTTTTATCGCGCGCGCTCAAATGCAGCGAGGCCGATCTCATGACGGCGTTTGCCGCGCTGGGGCTCGTCTTGCCGGCGACTCCCGCCGACAAGCCGGTCTTCGTGGAGTTCGGCAACGAACTCTGGTGGCTTAACCAGGATTCGCGCGGGGGCCTGTGGATCAACGGTCGCGAGAAAAAGGACGGTGAAACCGCCGCGCAGGCCAAGGAAGCCGAACCGGCACCCACCCAGGCCAGCGAAGCGGCGGCAAGTGCCACGGCGCCCTCAACCGAAGTTGCCCCGGCCAGCCCGCTCGCGGCGCTCCGACTCATCCTCAAGGAAACGAAAACCGGCGCCTACGCCGGAAAAGTCGAGCGGCTCGCCGAGACCATCGGCCAGGCGTCGGATCAATTGTTGGCGACGCTCACCGGTGCCGGCCTCGTCGTGCCGGAGAAGCCGAAGGACAAACCGGTGTTCATTGAGCACGCGGGCGAAATTTTCTGGCTGAACAAAAACGCGAAGGGCGAGCTGTGGCTCAACGCCAAGGCGTCGAAGTTCGCTGAGAAAAAGGACGGCGACGAAGGGAAGCCGCGTCGCCCCGGCCGCTCGCGCGGCAAGAAGTCGGAATGACTGTAGGGCAGTGCCTCCGACCTGCCCTCCGGCAATTCTCCCTACTGCAAGGGCAGATCAGAGACACGGCCCTACTTCAACCGCCGCCGCTGCAGTGCCTGTGCTTTTGACAATAGGCGGACGCCGCGCTTACTAACGCTCCATGCCACCCACTGCCGTCGCCCCTGCCGTGCCCGAGAAGACGAAAAAGAATTTTATGATCACGCAGCTCGACGCGGTGCCCGCGGTGCCGTGTCCGTGCGGGATGGCCCGCCGCGGCTTTGCGACACCCGACAACGAACTCGCGACCATCCACCTCGTCGACATCTCAATCGATGCGCGGACGCACTATCACAAGAAGATGACCGAGATCTACCTCGTGCTCGAGGGCGAAGGATTCATGGAGCTCGACGGCGAGCGCATCCCGGTGAAACCGATGACGTCGATTTTCATCAAGCCCGGCTGCCGCCATCGGCTGGTGGGGAAATGCCGGATCGTGAACATTCCCATCCCGGCGTTCGATCCGCACGACGAGTGGTTTGATTGAGGTAGGGCAGGTCTGTGACCTGCCCTGATCAGGTTCTGGCGCCGATGGAAATGGCGGACCTCGAAAGGGCGGGTCAGAGACCGCGCCCTACTGGCCAAACGTCGCGCGGATGTAGGCGAGGGCGGCGTCGATGCGGACTTGATTCGGCTCCGCCCGCCACGGTCGCCACTGTGAAGAAACTGCCGAGGGCGACGGCGAGGAGAGGCCTGATGCACGGGAGCCTCCCCTCAAGCACGCGTGTGGCAATGTCGATCTTGCGGGGCACGCGTGAACGTCAATTATGAGGACAAGGGCGCCACATGAAAACGCAGACTCGGCGAAGTGCGCGGGGGCGGCTAAAATGAATACGTCGTCGTGAACCGGACTTCTCGCGGCGTCACCAAATCGTAGCGACTGTAGGCGACGCCGCGCCCGCCCGGCAGATTAAATCCGTCCAGGGCGGCGGCCGAAGTCGAGAGGCGCACGGGGATGATTTTGTTTTGGTTGAACAAATTCGAGACGTTGATCTGGAAGCGCACCTTCCCGGGCAAGCGCGCAAATTTCCACGAATAGGCCGTCATCGCATCGACCGCCTCGATCTGCCGGCCGGTGATTTCGTGGCCGCGGGAATCGGATCCGATCACGTTGGCGTTTCGCCAGCGCCAGCCGCCGCCGAGGGTGAAGCCCTTGGCCAAACCTTCCTTGAAATCGTAGGCGGTGAAGAAGCTGATCTTGTGCGGGCGCACGCCCCAGCGCTTCTGCTGATCCTCCCGGTCGGCGTTGGAGGTATTGACGAGATCGAAAATTTCCTGGGCGACGGTCACGCCGCCGGTGCCAGTGGTGAGGTTGGAGATGTTCGCCCCCGGGGCCAGGTTGCCGAGTTCGATCCACTTTGCGACCGCGCCGCCCGGCACGAATGAGGCGGGATCGGCCACGTAGCGGCCGGTGGCGTCCTGGCGGACGCCTTGCACAAACGTCACGCCGTTGCCCGTCGGTTTGAGCCCATACCAGTCCGCCATTTCCGAGGCGAAATTGGTCCGGCCCGAGTCGGTGTAGGAGTAGCTGAAGACGAGGCGCCAGTTGCGGGTGAAGTTGGTCGTGATATGCGCCTCGTAGCCTTTCGAAAAGAAGTCGGACGAGATCGCGTTGGCCGGCGGATTGTAGGCTTTGTAGATCGCCGCCCAGTCGTTCGCCACAATCGGCCGTCCGGGCCCGGCGACGACGGCGGCAAACGCATCCATCACCCGCGTGTTTCTCCCCGGCGCTCCGCTCAAGCCGGTCGAAGTGATGCGTCCCTGCTCGCTGGCGTTGAAATACACGAAGCGGGCGCTGACCCGACCGTCGAGCAAGTCGAGTCCGAGGCCGTAATCTTCGCCCTTGCCGTGCGACAAGGGCGCGAGGTTGCCAAGCGGAAACACCGTGCGGGCCAACGGCGGCACGCCGACGTTCGACGATTTGTTGGCAATGAGCGACAGCCAGTTGGCGACGTGATAGACCGCGCCGACCGACTGGGTGCGCGCCGTCACATGCGTGACGGTCGCCTTCACCGGATTGCGGTCGATGTCATCACCGATGAGGGGATTGGTGTAGTAGCCGAACTGGGTGACGCCGACTTTGTCCACGCGGTAGCCGGCGGTCGTGACGAGCCGATCGCGCCAGAAATAACTTTGCAGCACGCCGAGGATCGAATCGGTGTCCTGTCGCATCCCGCTGTTGTTGGCGCCCGCCGCGTCGTTGGCGAAAGTGAGATCGTAGCTCTGGCCGCCAAAATTAAACTTGGCCGGAAGCTTGCGCCAGTCACCGGCGCGATAGGTGCCCACGGCGCCCTCGGTGAAATAGTTTCGCACCGCGATACGGTTGTTCGCGTTGCTGGCCAGGGCGTTGAACGGACTGCCGACGAGCGAGAGCCAAGAAAGTTTATTGATGTCGGTTTGCGCCGCGGTCGAGCCGGACGCCGCGAGCTGGTGGCGCCCGAGCCACTCGCGTTTGGTGTCGTAAGTGTAGGTCGCGGACAACCGCAACTCCCGGTAGTCGCCATAGTGGATGTCGCCGCGCCAGTTGCCGTCGACATAGAGCTGGCCGGCATAGGGATTGGCCGGCCCGGCAAGCCCGAGCGTGCGGTTGGGATCGCCGCGGAGCGTGGGATCGGTCCCAACCAGCGTGCGGGTGGTGAGGGTGGTTTGTTGGTAATTTTGCGCCAGATTCACGACGAGGAATTTTGCCGGCTGCCAGTCGGCCATCACGGTGTAGTTGTAGAGTTTTTGGTCGCGAAACGAACCGGAGCTGCCGGCATTCGCCCAGCGCGGAAAAAATTTCTCGTCGTTGATCACCAACCCAGTCCCGGTTACTCCCGGCGCGCCGGTCGGGCTGCGGACGGCGGCGTTGTTGTAGGAGCCGCTCAAGAAAGTGCCGATGGCGTCGAAGATCGCGCCGTTGTTCTCGATGAGCGTCGCGCGACGGTTCAACCCGCCGCTGGTGCCGTTGCGCGTTGTGACGCCCAGCGCGATTTGGGCCGAGGTGGGCGCGGCCGTGGTGGGCGCAAAGGTCACGGCGTCGACACCGCGGGCGTTGCGGTTGTCATACCACGCGAGCATTTCGTCTGACGGCGGCAGGGTCTTCGTCACCGAGCCCACGTCGCGGCCGATCTCGCCCATGGCCTGCAGGGTCACGGTGCGCGTCGGGCGGAAGAGGACGGCAGTGAACGCGCGCTTTTTGTCCTGAAACTCGAATTGCCGCCAACCGCCATTCTGCTGGTCGAGCGCCGCGACGGAGACCGCGAGTTTGTTTTTGAGCAGGACTTTGTTGGCGTCCACCTCGACGCGGCTTCGCTCCCACGAGCCGAAACCATATCGGAGATTGGCGCTGTCACGGTGGGTGACGGCCAGTTTGGAGGTCTGGTTGAGCAACCCGCCCGGTGCACCCACGCCGAAGAGAATGCTGTTGGGCCCGCGGGTGTCGTCGAATCGACCGACGCGATACGGGTCCATGTTCGTGATGCTCGTGAAATAGTCCATGCCTTGGCTCGCCGCGAGCCCGCGGATGGAGGTGCGGTTGAGGAGATTTTCCCCGGAGATCATCGGGTTCTGCCCGGAACCGGACTGCCAGGCGTTGGTGTCCATCTCGGAATTTACCGTGTATTCGAGGATGCCCGCGAGGTCCGTGAGCGCGAGATCGTCTAGAAACTCTTTGGTGAACACCGACACCGAACCGGCGGTGTCGCGCAGCTTCGTATTGAGCCGGCTGCCGGCGAGGGTGTTTTCCGCGGCGTAGCCGACGTCCTGGCTCGTGTTGACGGTGAACGGGCTCAGCTCGACGACGGGGTCACGGCTCGCGGTCTGCGCGGACGGAGCGGGAACCACCTGCGCCCAAAGCTGGGTGGCGCCAAGGCCGACGACGAGGCAACGGGTAAGCTTAACGGCAGGTTTGATGCGCATGGTGAGGGGTCTCCAGGCTGAATCGGACAAGTCAAGAACGAGGGGTGCCAGAGGCGCCGCCACGTCACCCGGAAATCATGTCAGTGGCAATGACGATTCCGATCCCCGGGCAGGACTGGCCGCCACGGCCTCGTCAACAAATCCAGATGGTGACCGGCACCATCCCGGAATTCGATGCAGACGACGAGTGGTTTGATTGAGGTAGGTTCTGGCGCCGATGGAAATGGCGGACCTCGAAAGGGCGGGTCAGAGACCGCGCCCTACTGGCCAAACGTCGCGCGGATGTGGGCGAGCACGGCCTTGCGCTGGAGGGGTGAGAGGATCGCTTCGAAGGCGGGCATGCCTTTCGTGTCCACGCCGCTCGCGATCACTTTCAGCAGATCGGCGTCAGATTTAGCGAGGCGGGTTTTGTCATCGCGGAAATCGGCGGCGCCGCCGGGGATGCCGCGGCCGTCGGGTTGGTGGCAGGCGACGCAGAAGAGGCGGTAGGTTTTTTCGCCAGAGGCGATCAGCGCATCGGGTGTGGCGGCGGCCTTGGCGTCGGCCTCCTTCGCGGCGGTCGAGGTTTCGCCGGGGCGCGGGAGGCGCGTGGTGTCGCCGATGGCGCGGTCGCCATTGAGGAGTCGGTTGGCGGTGTAGTAGGCGAGCGGGTTGGCGAGCGGCTCGTTATCGGCCGTGCGCAAGGCGGCGACGGAGAGTTCGTAGACGAAGCCGGGCGTCAACTCGGAGAGCACGAGTTCGGCCGAGAGACCGTCGGCCGACGGGTGGACCGCGGTGACCGTGACGCGGGCCTCGTCGACCCACGGGGAGCCGTATTTGTATTGGTAATAAAAACGGAAGCGGTTGACCTCGAAATTGGCCGCGACCGCCAGCGTGGCCGCGCTCATCGGGCGGGTGAACGAGAGACGAAACCCGCGGCTGGTGAGCCGGACATCGTGCACTTCGGGCGAGACCTGGCCGTCCCAGACGACGCGTTGGAGGCCGTCGGCGCCGGCGCCCCAGCCGCTCGTGGCGCCGAGGTAGAGACTGCCGTCGGGGGCGAACACGGCGCGCATCACGCCGGCGAGGAGTTTCTCTCCGCTGGTGGCCGGGGCGGTTTCGTTGCGGCCGAGAAAGGGAAAACACACGCCCTGCCACCCGCCCGCGACTTGCTCAAGCGATGAGCGCACGACGAGTCGCGTGTAGTCGCCGGCGAACACCTGGCCGGCGAACGGCCCGAACTTGCCGCCGGTCGTGTCCCACACCGGCTCGCCGCCGGAGACGCCCATCGGGCCGTGCGGGAAAACGACCGCGGGGCCCTTGTAGCGGTGCCACGCTTTCTCCGTGGTGAAGGTTGTGGGGTCGAACCCGGGTTCCCATTTCAAGCCGGCGACGTGGCCGTGAAAATCTCCCGGCGCGACGTGGAGGAGACCGCAGGAGGGTTTGTATTCGCCCTGGTTGTCGTTGATGAAAAGTTCGCCGTCCGGGCTGAGGCCGACGCCGTTGGCTTGGCGGAATCCGGTGGCAAGGGGGGTGAGGCTTCCATCCGGTGCGATTTTCACCGCCCAACCGCGATAGCGCAGATCCGCGCGGTGGCCGGCGGGTTCGAGGAGCTGGGTGGGGTTGAGCGTGCCGCGCACGTCGGCCTGCGAGAGCGTGAGCTTGTCGCCGAGCGAGGTGAGCCCGACGACGCCGTAGAAATTACCCGCGGAGTCGCGGCGCAGGCCGAAGAAAAACTCGTGGTAATTGTTCGAGATGCCCCACTGGCCGCCGAGGGCGTCGAAGGTGTCGGCGCGTCCGTCGCCGTCCGTGTCGGAGCACTTGAGCAACTCGGGGCGATGCGCGACCCACACGACGCGGTCGGATTCGACGACGAGGCCGATGGGTTCGTTGAGCCCGCGCGCGAAGCAGCGCCACGTGCCGGCGGCGGTGCGCATCCAGACTTCGCCGTAACGGGTGGAGACGACGAGCGTGCCGGTCGGCGAGAAGGCGACGCCGATGATGCCGCCGCGCAGTTCGGCGGGGCGCGGGACGTTTTCGATCCGGTAGCCGGCGCGCGCGAACGGCAGAAGGAGCGCGGCCAAAATGAAAACGAAGAGGGTGGGGCCGGCTCTCCGAGCCGGCCTGGGTTGGGCGGGTGGCTCCGGGAACTCAGGCCGGCTCGGAGAGCCGGCCCCACCGCAGGAAAGGGGTTTCATGGCGGCGGCTGCTTGAACTGATCCACGATCGAAAACTCACCGGACGATTCAGCGGTGAGCAGGGTGGGCGGCAAGCCGTCGAGCACATACCACCATTTTTCTCCGGCCGATTTTGTGACGATGAACTTTCGGATGAGTCCCGACCGGTCCGGATTGGTGCGGATCTCCTCGCGCACGAGCACACCATCGACCAGGTAGCGCAGCTCGACGGACGAATCGTGCAGCGTGTAACCCTTGAACTCGAGGAGGGGCAAGCGCGTGGCATCGCCGCGGCGAAGCGGGGCGCCGCCCGACTCGCGGTAGACCACCGGACCGAGCGGTTTGGCGGGCGTGACGAGTTTGTTGACCGGACGAACGCCGGTGATGTCGAGGAAGCCGCCGGTCCACGCGTAGTTCACGCCGCCGCGAATCGGGTCGTAGCAGAAGTTGACGCCGCCCGGCAGGCCGAAGGCGAAACTGCTGGCGTGGGCGTCGGGGAGGTAGGTGCGCTCGATCTGGACCTCGGCGCGGGCGGCGCTGGCGGCGAGCAAGATAGATGCGGCGAAGACGCGACGGAGCCGAGAAGTAGGGCGGGTCTCTGACCCGCCCTTGGAATCGCCAAGGAATTCCGAGGGCAGGTCAGAGACCTGCCCTACTTTCGGCGGGTGATCTTCGAGTTTGGAATCGGCCGTCACAGTTATCTTCGTTTTGTGAGAAACACAAAGACCCCGAGCTTCGATGCGGTGAGGACATCGGGCACGCCATCTTGGTTTACGTCGCGGGCGACGATCTGCGTGCCGAGGCCGGAGGCATCGTCGATCAGGTGGGGGACAAAGGTCGCGCCGCCCTGACTGTCGCGCTGGAGTTGAAACCAATAGTTCACCGGCGCAGCCATCGGCTCGATGTCGCCGGTGGGACCGTGCGCCCAGCGGCGTTTGCCGGTGATCACGTCGGGCAGGCCGTCGCCATCGAGATCGGCCAGCGTGAGCGCATGTGGCTGCGAGAACGCGACCCCGAATTTTTTCTCCTCGTCGCGGGTGCCCATCATGTGGTGTTCGACGAAGGTGATCGCACCGGCGGCGTCGCGTTTTTGTTGAAACCACGCGAGGCCCCAGCCGTGGGCATCGATCGCACTCACGATGTCGTTGAGCCCGTCGCCATCGACATCGAAGATGAGATTCTGCGCGCCGCCTTTTCCGCCGAGCGGCTTCGGGAACGGGTGCGCTTGCCAGAGCGTGCCCGGCGGCGCGGACTTTGGCGGCTGCTCCCACCAGCCTTCGTTGAGCACGAGGTCGGCGCGGCCATCGCCGTTGATGTCGCCGATGCCTTCGCCGTGGTAGTAGTGGTTGAATTCAGCCTTGGCGGTGACGGCGACAAACTTCCATGGCTTGGTCGGCGCGGACCAGTCGGGCGCATACCAGCCCCATTGCTTGAGTTTGTCGGCGGCGGTGTCGCCGGAAATGGCGAGGAGCTCGGGTTTGCCGTCGCCGTCGACATCCAGAAAGAGCGGGGCTTCGCCGAACACGCGGTTGGCCACGAAGTGTTTCTTCCAACGGGCGTCGGGTTTGGTGGCGGCGGTCGCGCCGGGGTTTTCATACCAGAACGCCTGATGAAAGAGCACGCGGCCGAGGACGAGAATGTCGGGGCGGCCGTCGCCGGTGAAGTCGGCGATGAACGAGAACATCGAGTTCGTCGGATTCTTTTCGAGCTCCTGCTGCACGGGTTCGTAGAACGCGTGGCGCACCTTGAAGTCCGGGCCGGCATACCAGAACGGGCCGGCAATAATATCGAGCTGGCCGTCGCCGTTGAGGTCGGCGGCGTTGACGCCATCGCACCAATACTCGGCGGTGAGCACGCGTTTCTCGAAGGTGACCTCGCGTGCGATGACGAGCGCAGCGGGAATGCACGCGAAAAGGATAAACGATATGCTACGGCGAGGCATGAGGTGAGCGGAACAGAGGGAGCAAACGCCGTCACGCAGACCCGGCAAGCGCTAACGTCCCCGAAATGGCGTCCTGACCAGCGGCGCGCAGAGATTCGGCGGGGTCGGTCGACGCTGGCTTGCGCGGCGCGAGAACGCGCGAGGCTGTCCACACCCCATGAAAGCACCCCATGATTCTTCGCCGCTGAGCCGCCGCCGCTTTGTCGGAAACTTCGCGGTGGGCGCCACGGCGCTCGCCTTCGGATCGAAGGCGTTCGAACAAACTGCTACGTCACCGAAAAAACTCGGCATCGCGATCGTCGGGCGTGGCGGCTATGCGTCCGGCCAGCTCGCGCCTGCGTTGAAAATGACGCAGCACGTGGAAGTCCGGGGTGTTGTGACCGGCTCGCCGGAGAAGGGCCAGAAGTGGCGGGACGTGTTCGGATTTCGGGCGACCAGCATCTACAGCTATGAGACGATGCACCGGATGGCGGACAACTAGGACATCGACCTGGTCGACGTCGTCACCCCCAACGCGCTGCATGCCGAGGAAGTGATCATCGCGGCGCCAGCGGGCGAACACGTGATCAGTGAAAAACCGTTTACGACGACCGTGGCTGAGGCCGAGCGGGCGCTCGCGGCCTGCCCCGCAGCGAAAGTAAAGCACTCGATCGGCTACCGGCTGCACTTCGATCCCTTCCATCAGGAGCTGAAGCGCCTCGCGCGGGAAAAAGATTTTGGCGTCCTGGCGAAAATGACCGGAGCGAACGGATTTCGGATAGGCAAGAAAGTCTGGCGGGGCGATTTCAAACTCGCGGGCGGCGGCCCGCTCAGGGATATGGGCGTTTACTGCGTGCAGGCGGCCTGCATGGCGGCGGACGGCGCGACGCCGGTCGCCGTCACCGTGCGCGAACCTCTCACTCCCGCGTCGAGCCAGGAAATTATCGAAGAGCGGCCGGACCGCGCAATACGTGTGGCTCGCGGGCCACTGGCGCTGGCAGGAGGGCCGCTACGCGTGGATCGCGGGCCGGTGGGAATTGCCGCCGCGCGGCTACCGCGAGTGGGAAGGCCCGCGCTGGGAAACCCGCAGCGGCGGCTACATCTTCGTCGAAGGCCACTGGCGCTGAGGAAATATTCTTCGCGGAAAACGTGAAAACAAAAACGGCGCGGAACTATTCCGCGCCGTTTTTCATTCGCTGGGGGTCCGATACCCCGAAGCTTGCTTCGGCTTGGTTGGACGGACGGGTTTAAGCGCGAATTGCATTATGGTCGGATGAGTTTGCGGCGGTCTTGTCAAATGCCCCGGGGCTTGCCCCGGGGATTTTTACTTGCGTGCCGCACGCGGAGCTTCAGCCCATGAAGCCCAGATTCGGACGTGCGAAGCGGCCGATATTCGGGAAGACGACGGGAAGATTTCCCGGCAGCACGCCGAACCACGTCGCGAGCGTGGCGCTATATTCATCGACACTCGTGGTGGGAATCCAACGGCCCTGGGTGGTGTCGTCGGGACCGCCGATCGTGGGCGT
>SIBG01000064.1 GCA_009695305.1 Opitutus sp.
GTCGCGGGAAAATCTTTACCAAGCCCAAGCTCCGGGCCGGACCGCCAAGCCGGTCCGTCCCTCCGCTTGGGATTGCCAACCACCACCGCAGTCATCACATCAACCAACGCTGCGGACTAACATTCCACCTGGCCCAGTTTTCGGGACCCACTCACGACCACGGGCATATGGCCCCGAATAGTTCTATTGCGAAATATTTTGGGGCACAGGCTCAAATCGAAACATTCCTCATGACGAACATGCTCCCTCAGCGGCATGGACTGAATGCTGGCCCATGGAAACCCCTCCCAGATCCGATCCCAGTCAAAATCCAGTTTCCTATCAGTAAATCCGATTTCCTATCAGTAAGACCGATGCGCGCATTGCCTCGCTCGTCGGTTTCATGCTCGGCCCGCGCGGCCAGCAACTCGCCGTCGAAAGCGAATTCCTCGCGCTCACGCCCGAAATGGTCGCGCAGGCGAAAGCGAAGCTCGCCGTTCCGTAGCCCAGGAAAGCGGTCGCCGAACCGGCGCGGGCGCGTCACGCTGTTTCGTGCCGATCGTTTCGCTGGCCCGAAATGGCGGGCATGTTTCGTGAAACTACTTTCCCAAAGCCTCCTACTCCTCGCTGCGTCCAGCGCGGCGCTGTTCGCTCAACCCGCGCCGGCGGGCGAAACCCGCGGACACGTTGTTCGCCACGCGATGGGCGAGACCGTGGCGCCCGCGCGCGCGGCTCGCGTGGTCACGCTCACGTATGAGTCCACGGAGGCCGTGCTCGCGCTCGGGCTCGTCCCGATTGGCGCCGTGGGGCGAAAACTCGAAAACGATTTTTATCCGCAAGTGGCAACTGCGCTGGCGGCGACGCGCCGCGTCGGCGATGAGGACGCGCCCGATCTCGCGGCCGTCGCGGCGCTACGGCCGGATCTGATTCTCGGCGTGAAGCTGCGGCACGCGGCGCTTTATCCGCGCCTCACCGAAATCGCGCCGACGGTTTTTTCCGAGACGCTGCGCGGCGAGTGGAAAAACAATTTTCGCCTCTGGACCGCCGCGCTCGGCCGCGAGCCGGAGGGCGCCGCGGTGCTGGCCGACTGGGCGCAGCGCATCGCGGCGGCGAAGCGCCGTCTGCCCGAGGCCGCGAACACTCGCGTGGCCGTCTTGCGCTTCATGCCGGCGGCGCTGCGGATTTATCACGAGCGCGCGTTCGCGACGAGCATCCTGGCGGAGCTGGGTTTTCCGCGCAGCGAGTTTCGCGCGGGCAACGATTTTTTCGAGGAGCTCCCGCTCGCGCGGCTCGCGGAACTCGAAAGTTGCCGGGCAATTTTTTGGTTCGTCTGGGACGACGGCGACGGCCGGGCCCTCCAGCGCGAACGCGACGTGACCGCGAGCGCCGCCTGGAAATCGCTGCGCGCGGTGCGCACCCAACGCGCCTATCGCGTGGACGACGGCATCTGGAACACCGGCGGAAATTTTATTTCCGCGCGGTTGTTGCTCGAGGAGTTGGTGCGCCGACTCGCCACCGCGGGCTGACGGCGGCGCCGCAAAACCTCACCGCGAAGCAGGCAAAAAGGGTCAGGTTTTAATGTTTAATGTTGCGCCATGCCGAGAGCTCTCCTGCGGAAGAAGTGGGCGACACATTAAACGTTAAAACCTTGTATCTTGAACGGTGAAGGATTGGTGGCGGCTTCCGAGAATGGGCCATTAGCTCGTCGGGGGATCACCGCAATGGTTTACAATCCCTCCAATGGGAAAACCTGGGTGATTCGCACCGCCACCAGCGCCGACGGCATCCATTGGAAGGCTGCGGCGGGGTATGGCATCGACCGGTTCCTCGAAACCGCCTCGTTTTACAGGTTCAACGATCTCTATGTAGTCAATGGCCAGCGCGCCACGTTTAGCGATGGTGGTCATCCTGGCGGTCGGCAGGGTCGTGCCATTTTATCGACGGATTTCGAAACTTGGCTCAATGGCGACACGGGCGCCTTTCTGCTGCCCGAGCCGTCGAAACCCGCTGATCGCGGATCGCGAAAGCCCTACGATCAAGTCCACCTCGGGGTGGGAGCGGCGAGCTTTGGGTCCGTAGCGGTCGGTCTTTACGGTATTTGGCACAACGCCCCCGGCGATGAGGCCCGCCGACTCAGCCTCGCCTTCCAAATCGCCCATCCCACCCTGCCCGGCCCGCGCATCGAACTCCTGCACGCCTACCTCGACGCCGGCGAACGCGATCGCGCCGACCGCGAAGCCGATGCGCTCATTCGCGATTTTCCCGCCGATCCCCTCGCCCTGCTCGCCCTCGCCAATTTCGCGGCCAACACCGCCAATCCCACGCTCGCGCGGCGCCTCACCGATCACGCGAAAGCCCTTCGCCTTCCCTGGGAAGCTCATGCCATCCTCGCCGTCGAAGCTCTGGTCGTCGCCCGCGATTTTTCGGGCGCACTCGATGCCGTCCGCGATCTCCTCCGCGAAAATCCCACCTGGGCCACCAGCTATACCGCGCTCCTCAACAGTCTTCAGGCCATCGCGCACTATGGCCGCGGCGACTCCGAGACGGGCCACCTCTTCCTGCTCAAATTTCTCCAGCCATCCGACCTCCGCGCCGAAAACCTGCTGGCGATAGCCCGCCGCCTCACGGAGGTCGAAGCCGGCGAGGAAGCGCGCCAGACCCTCGAGCGCGCCAGCGCGGCCGATCCCCTGAATCAAGCCGCGCTCACCCGCCTCGTCGAACTCGACCTCAACCTCAACCGCCTCGACGAACTCCCGGTGCACCTCCGGCGCCTCGTCGCGATGCGCCGCCCCTCGGCGGACGTCCTCCGGGTCGCCCAACACAAACTCGGCAGCGACCACTTCCTCTTTTCCGCCGACCGCACCGCCACTCTCGAAGCCGTCCGCCTCGCCCTCGAACGCACGGCGCGGGGGGCTCCGCGCTGATCAGAGCCGATTCACGTCGCGACCGCGGTCCGAAGCTCCGCGAGCAATCGCTCGTTCTGCGCCCGCGTCCCCACCGTCACCCGCACCCACTCGGGCAGTCCGTAACTTTTCACGGGGCGCACAATCACCCCGCGCCGCTGCAACGCGTCGAACACCCGCATCCCGTCGGTCACTTTCACGAGCATGAAATTAGCCACACTCGGCACGAATTCCAGCCCGAGCTCGCGACACCCCCGTTCGAGCTGCGCGAGCCCCGCGCGATTCTCCCGCACCGTCTTTTCGGCAAACTTCCGGTCGTCGAGCGCCGCCACCGCCGCCGCCTGCGCGATGGCATTCACATTAAACGGCTGCCGCACGCGATTCAGCAACCCGCACAGCTCCGCCCTCGCGTAGCCGTAGCCCACGCGCAACGCCGCCAGGCCATAAATTTTCGAGAACGTCCGCAGACACACCACCTTCCGCCCCTCCGCGATCAGCGGGCGCAAATCCGGCGCCGGCTCGACAAACTCCGCATAGGCCTCATCGACGACCGCGATCACGTGCTCCGGCAGTGCGCGGACAAACGCGACCAGCTCCGCCTCCGAGTTCGCCGTCCCCGTCGGATTGTTCGGCGTGCAAACATAGACCAGCTTCGTCCGCGGTGTGATCGCCGCCGCAATTCCCGCGAGATCGTGCCGCCAGTTCACCAGCGGCACCTCAATCGCGTTCGCGCCGAAGAGCAGCGTCACCAGTTTATAAACCACAAACGCCGGCGCGCCCATCACGACCTCGTCACCCGCGCCGACAAACACATGCCCGAGCAACTCGATGATTTCATTGGAGCCGTTGCCGATCACAAACTGGTCTGCACCCAGTCCCCACCGCGCCGCCAGTTTCTGCCGCAACTCAAAGCATCCCCCATCCGGATATAGCTCGCCCGCCTCGATCGCCCGCTTCGCCGCCGCGACCGCGCGCGGTGAGGGCCCCCACGCATTTTCGTTCGAGGCCAGCTTGATGATGGTCGCCGGGTCGAGCCCCAGCTCGCGCGCGACATACTCAATCGGCTTGCCCGGTTCGTAAACCGGCTGCGTCCGCACCCAAGGCTTGGCCAGCGACTCGAAATTCATGCGCCCACTGAATGAAGACGAATCGACACGAAAGAAAGTCCGATTAGAGTCACCTCATCGTGCGAAACCGCTCCACCTCCCTTCGCGCCTCTTCACGTTGCTTCGCGTTTCTTCTGTTTCTCTCTCAACTCTCCGCCCTCAGTTCCCAACTTTTCGCCCCGCCCACTGGCCGCGCCGAAGCGACCGCGAAGGGGGGCACGATCACCCTCGAAACCGGGGAGATCGCCGGCGCCAAGTTCACCCTGGCGCGCCCTGTCCATTGGAACGCCCGCCTCCTCCTCCTCGCCCACGGCCTCCGCGACGCCGACCGACCGCTCGACGCCGACTTCTCCCCCGCCCTGCTCTCCTACCGCACATTCCTCGACGAGGGCTGGATCGTCGCCGCGACCAGCTACCGCCGCAACGGCGTCATCATCGCCGACGCCATTGCTGACCTCGACGCCCTGCGCGATTATCTGGCGCAAAAATTCGGCGCGGCCGATCGCGTCCTCATCGAGGGCGAATCGATGGGCGGCCTCATCGCCACGCTCATGGCCGAGCGCGAACCCGCCGAGCCCCGTCTCTACCACGGTGCCATCGCGATCGGGGCCACGCTGTCGGTCCAGGAAGCCGGCTCATCCGGCGCCATCACCCTCCAACCGCGCCTCCCTCTTCTCTTCCTGAGCAACCAAAGCGAACTCTCCGCCCCTACCGCTTACGTCTCCGCCAAAATCTTCCGCGAGAACGCCGAACTCCGCCCGGCACTCTTCCGCGTCGCGCGCGACGGCCACGTCAACCTCAACCAGCCCGAGCGCCTCGCCGCCCTCCGCGCCCTCAACGCGTGGCTCGATCGCGGTCGCGTTGCCCTCCCCTCGCCCGCCGCCGGTGCGGATTTTTTCGACACTACGGTCTCACCCCCGCCGCAGCTCTCGCAAGTCATCACCCATCCCGACGCCCGCGGCTTCGACGCGCGGGTCCTCGAACTCTCCCACCACTACGGCAACGTCGTCCTCAACGCCCAGCCCACCGACCTCTCCGCCATCGGCGTCGCGCAACAGCAATGGCTCCAACTCACCGTCCGTGGCGCGACCTACCGCGTGCGCCTCGGCCACGATTCCACAAGCGTGAAACGCGGCGAGTGGGTCATCTTCCCGAACGCCGACGGCTTCGTGTGGCTCGCCCGCAACTTCGCCGACGCGGCCGGCACCGCCCGCCTCACCGTCGGCGATGTCGTCAGTCTCCGCCGCTACGACGACCCGAAATGACTCGTGCTCCTGCTCCCGCTCTTGCTCGCAATCGCGCCCGGCCCCTCCCCATCCGCGAGCACGAATAAGCTTACAATTACGGGCACGCCTCAAATCTACCCAGTGCAAGCAGCTCTATCGCTACGACGGACCGAAGTAAAAATCCCCGGGGCAAGCCCCGGGGCATTTGACAAGACCGCCGCAAACTCATCCGACCATAATGCAATTCGCGCTTAAACCCGTCCGTCCAACCAAGCCGAAGCAAGCTTCGGGGTATCGGACCCACAGCGAATGAAAACACGCGCCCTCGCGTTTAGTTCACCTTCTTCTTCCGGCTCGGCACGCGCACGAACTTCATCCCCGCCGCCACCGCTGCGCGCATCCCCGGCTCCGCGTCCTCGAACACGAGGCACTTCTCCGGCGCCACGCCCATTTTTTTCGCCGCGAGCAGAAACATGTCCGGCGACGGCTTGCCGTGCACGACGTCATCCGCGGTCACGACCACGTTGAACAGCGGCGCCAGCCCCGTCAGTTCCAGCATCCGCCCCACGATCTCGCGCGGGCCGCCCGACGCGATGCTCACCGGATGGGTCGCCGCCACGCGCCGCGCAAACGCCACCACCGGCTCGATCAGCTTCGCGTCCTGCTGCAGCGCCTTGAACAGCGACTCCTTGTGGTCGAACACCGCGTGCGGATCGACCGTGAGCCCATAGTGTTTTCCAATCAACTCCGCGACCTTCAGCGTCGGCACTCCGCCGAGCGAGTAGAACAAATCCTCGTCGAGCTGACACTTCAGTCCGACGGCCTGCATCGCCTCGTCCCACGCGCGGTAGTGCAGCGGCATCGTGTCCACGAGCGTCCCATCAAGGTCAAAAATGTAGCCGGCGAAGTCGCCCGCGGGAATGTCCAGTTTCATCGAAACCGGCGACGCCACGCGCAAACCCCGCGCAAGGCAAGGCGGAAGGAAGCCGCGGTATTCGGCGAGGAGAATCCGGACGTGACCGGCGGCGGCGCGGCGCGGCGCGAAAAGGCTTTCCCCGGCGGAGGGGCGCCCTAACTTTCGCCTCGTCGCCATGAAGCTATCCATCGTCATCCCCTGCTACAACGAGGCCAAGACCATCCGCGCCATTGTCGACCGCGTGCGCGCCGCGCCGGTCGCCCACAAGGAAATCATCATTGTCGACGACTGCTCGCGCGACGGCACGCGCGACCTGCTCCGCACGCAAATCGCGCCACTCGTCGACCAGATCATCTACCACGACATCAACCAGGGCAAAGGCGCTGCGCTCCGCACCGGTTTCGCCGCCGCGACCGGCGATGCTGTCATCGTCCAGGACGCCGATCTCGAATATGATCCCCAGGACTACCCGCGCCTGCTCCAACCGCTCCTCGACGGCCGCGCCGACGTGGTCTTCGGCTCGCGTTTCCAAGGCGGCGGGCCGCACCGCGTCTGCTTTTTCTGGCACATGGTCGGCAACAAGGTCCTGACGCTGCTCTCGAACATGGCCACGAATCTCAATCTCACGGACATGGAAACGTGCTACAAACTTTTCCGCCGCGAGGTGCTCCAGAAAATCACGATCGAGGAAAACCGCTTTGGCTTCGAGCCGGAGATCACCGCGAAAGTCGCGCGCTCCGGCAGCGTGATCTACGAAGTCGGCATCAGCTACTACGGCCGCACTTACGCCGAAGGCAAAAAAATCGGTTGGCGCGACGGTTTTCGGGCGCTCTACGCGATCGCGAAATACAACTTCTTCCGCTGACCCGCGCACCGCGCGATGACCGCCCCGCCAACGCGCCTCCCCTGGCTGTTTGCCGCCCTCGCGGTGGTCGTGTGCCTCGGATTTGCCGCCTTCACGGGGCACATCTGGGAAGACTATTCCATCACTTTCCGCAGCAGCCTCCACCTCGCCACCGGCCACGGCCTCGTCTATCAGCCGGGCGAACGCGTCCACTCGTTCACTTCGCCGCTCGGCACGCTGCTGCCCGCGCTGTTCGCCCTCGGCGGTGGTGACCATGTCGCGGTGCGCTCGCTCTGGTGGTTTCGCGTGCTGAGCGCCGCGGCGCTCGGCGGCGCCGTCTGGCTCGCCGCGCGCACCATGCTGCGCGCTGGCCTCGCACCCGTCGCCACCGCCACCGCGTGCACGCTCTGGATCCTCGACCCCAAGACGATCGACTTCGCGATCAACGGCCAGGAAGACGCCCTCCTCGTATTTTTCCTGATCGTCACCTGGCGCGCCTTCGTCGACGGCCCCCGGCTGTGGCCGTGCGCCCTCGGCTGCGCCGGTCTGCAATGGACCCGTCCCGACGGCGTCGTTTTTTTTGGCGCCCTCGCCGTCGCGTGGTGGTTCTTTGGCCCGCCGACCGACCACCGTGCCGGCTGGCGGACGCGGTGGCGTCACGCTGGCCGTGCCGCCGCGCTCGGCTTGATGTTGTATCTGCCGTGGATGTTTTTCGCCTGGACCTATTATGGCTCGCCTCTGCCCCACACGATGCTGGCCAAGGTCTCGCATCATCCGCCCGGTGAACTCACCGGCGCGCTGCTCCTCTATCCATGGCGGCTGTTGTTCGGGCATGTGGCGCTGCACGACGTGTTCACCCCGGCCTATTTCTTTTTCGGCGGCTGGCCCGGTGCGATCGCGGGGCTGTCGCGGTGGCTCGCCGTGGGCGGCGCACTGGCGTGGCTCTGGCCGGCGACCCGGCCGGCGGGGCGCGTGGCGTCGGCGGCGTTTTTTCTCGGGGGATTCTACGTCGAATACCTCCCGCGCTCGCCGTGGTATTATCCGGGCTGGCAGGCGCTCGCGTTCGTGGCGTGGGCCTGGCTACTCGACGCCGCATGGCGCACGGGCGCGGACGCATTCCGCCGGACCGCGCTGCGCGTGCTCGGCGGCACGGTCGTCGCCGTGCAGGCCGCCTTGTTGCTCGCGGTCGCGTGGCAGATGCGCGCGCAGCAAACGCTCATCGAGGACCACCACCGCGCCGAAATCGGCCGCTGGTTGCGCGCGCACGCCGCGCCGGGCGAACGCGTTTATCTCGAGCCGCTCGGCTACATCGGTTTTTTTCCCACCTGAAAATGCTCGACTACCCCGGCCTGGCGTCGCCGGAAGTCGTCGCGGCGCGGCGGGCCGGCGCGCGGCCGCACGCTTCGCTCATCACCGCGCTCCGGCCCGACTGGGTCGTGTTGCGGCCCGATCAGGTCGAGGGCGTGCAGCGCGAAGCCCCGCGGTTGCTGACCGATGACTACCGGCTCGCACGCACGTTTGATGCGCGCGCCACCATCGACGCCGTGCCGGTTCTGCCCGGGCGCGGTTATTTGGATTTTGACGCCGTGTATTACGTGTTCGCCCGCGCGAGCTCCGCCGCGGCGGTGAAACCATGATGGCCGCCGACCTGCTGGCGGGCTCGCTGGGAACGGCGGCGCTCTTGCTCCCCGGTTGGATCACCGCCCGCGTCTGGCGGGTTCCGCAACCGGTGCTGGCGGGTTTCATCGGTGGCGCCGTCGCGCTCACCTCGCTGGTGCTCGCACTCGACACGCTGCATCTCCGCCTCTCCTTCGCGTCCGTCGGGACGACCTGGCTTTGCCTCACGCTGCTCGCCGCGGCCGCGGCGTGGCGCCAGCACCAGCTCGCCCCCGCCCCAGTCGCCGCGGCGCGTTTTAGGTGGCGCGAACACGGTGGGCTGCTCGCGCCGCTCGCCTTCGCGCTGGCCGTGGTGGCCTATCGCGCCATCGCGCAGCCACTTTTCGGGGTCGATACTGTGTTCCGCTGGAACTGGCTCGCGCAGCAAATGCTGGCGCGTGGCACATTGGATTTTTATCCGCCAGTCTCGGCCGCCGACTACGAGCTGTATGCGTGGCCGGACGGCATCGCCCCGGCCGTCTCAACGCTCTACTTTTGGTGCTACGCACTCGCGCGCGCCACGCGGCCGGTGCTGACGGCACCCCTCGTGATTTTTCAATTCACGTTGCTGGTGGCTGCGGCCTTCGCGCTCGCACGCCGGATGTATTCCGATCGCGCCGCAGCGTTTACGGTCGCGTTGCTCGCGTGCTCGCCGCTCCTCCTGTGGGCGACCGCGATGGGCCAGGAGACGGGACTCACCGCCTTGTCCCTCATCGCGCTGCTGCTGTGGCTACCCCGGTCGCGCTCCGAGGAAAATACCGCCGCACTGATCGCCGCCGGTCTCGCCGCGGGACTCGGCGCCCTCGCCCGCGAATACGGCCTCGCCTGGCCGGTGCTCGGACTCGCCCTCCTCGTGACGCGAAAATTGTCCCCGCGCGCCATCGTGATATTCGCCGCCACCGCCGCGCTCGGTGCGTTGCCGTGGTATGCGCGCAACTGGGCGCGCACCGGCCATCCGTTTTTCAATCTCGATCTCGCCGGCTGCTTTCCCGTCAACACCGCGCACACGTGGCTCACGCAAAGTTTTCAGCAGGAATTCGGCTGGTCGCATCTCCCGCCCGAAGCGCTGCGGCTCGTCGCCACCAACGCCCCCGCCGCCCTGCTCGGTGCCGCGGCGGGCGCGCTGCTGTTTCTTCGCGCGTCCCGCGCGCTGCTGGTGGCTGGCGGGCTCGTCGTCGCGCTCTGGCTCGCCGCGCTGGGCTACACCGCGGCGGGTTTCATCTATGCGCTGCGCGTGCTCAGCCCCGCCCTGGTGCTCGGCGGTGCGGCGTGCGCCCGATGGTTGCCGGCCCGCCGCCACCTCGCGGGCGTGAGCCTGGCGCTCGGCGTGTTCGCCGCCGATGCCGCGCTGCGCGCCCTCGTGCTGCCCGCCAACGTCTACAAACTCCCACCCGCCGTGTGGCTCGAGGCGGGCCGCGCGCTGCAGGACTATCACGCGCGTCCGATCTATCGCGCGCTCGCGCAACGCGCCGGCCTTGAGCGAATCCTCGTGCTCGGCCCCAACGCGCTGCTCACCGCCCACGGCGCCGGACCGCCCCCGCCCAAGCCTCCGGCCGCGCGGCGCGGACTGGCTCTGGGTGCTGCCGTCGGCCCTCGCGATCACGGCGATCGCCGGGCGCGCGATCGCCGATCCCCTCTCGGGTTTCGATCATGTTTTTCGTTGGGATTTTCTCGCCCGGCAGATGCTCCGCACGGGCACCCTCGCCTTCTATCCACCGATGACCGCCGAGGATTTTCATCTCTACGCCTGGTGCGACGGCATCCCGCCGCTCATCTCCGTGCTGAATTTCTGGAGCTATGCCAGCGCCGGCCGGCTCGCCCCGCTGGTCACCGCCCCGCGCGTGATTCTCGAAGCCGTGCTGATTTTCTCCGCGGTCTGGCAGCTCGCTCGCAACCGCTGGGGTGCCGCCGCCGGCTGGCCGGCCGTCGCCGCGCTGGCGACGAGTCCGCTCCTGCTCTGGGGCGTGGCCATGGGACAGGAAACGGGCCTCACCGCACTCAGTCTCGTGGCCATGCTGGTGTTTCTCGACGAGTCTGAGCGCGGCGGCGAACGCCGTTGCCTGTTCTGGGCGGGGCTCGCCGCCGGTGTCGGCGCACTGAGCCGCGAATATGGCCTCGTGTGGCCGGTGCTCGGCCTCGCCACGCTGGCGTGGCAGGGCCGGCTGCGCCGCGGTGGCGGATTTTTTGCGCTCACCGCCGTGGCGATCTCCGCCTTGTGGTATCTGCGCAACTGGTCACACACCGGCAATCCTCTCTACGCTCACCGCCTCGGCGGACTGTTCCCCACCAATCCAGTTCACGATGTGCAGATGGAAATCATCGCGCAAAATTTCAATCTCCTGCACCACCCCGAACTGGTGACGTTTGGCTTGGGGTTCTTCGCGGCGGGCGCCGGGGTGCTGGTCGTGCTGGCGGCGTGGGGCGCGTGGTCCACCGGACGGCACGACGCCCCGCTTGTGGGGCGGAATCGCGGTCGTCGCCGTGCTGTGCGTCTGGTCGGTGGCCCAGACTTCCGCGGGCTGGGGTTATGCCCTGCGCGTGCTCACGCCGGCACTCGCCCTGGGGGCCGTCCTGGCGGCGGCACCGCTCGCCCGCCTCGCTGCGGGCCGGGCGCGGGTCGTGGCCCTCGGCCTCGTTTTGCTCGCGCTCGACGCCGCCGCCCGGTCGTTTTTCCTGCCGCAGGATTTTCGCGCCAGTTCACCCGAGTTGCTCACCGGCCGCTGGCGCGACTTGGGCGAGTCCAACGATGCCGCTTATCGTCATCGCCTCTGGGGCATCCTCGCGACCGAGGCCGCGGACCGGGGCATCATCGTCGATCATCCCGCCCTGCACGCGGTGTTCTCGGCCCTTCATGCGAAGGTCATTCCGCTGGTGAGCCCGCAGGTCGCCTTCCTCTTCAGTAAAAATCCCCGGGGCAAGCCCCGGGGCATTTGACAAGACCGCCGCAAACTCATCCGACCATAATGCAATTCGCGCTTAAACCCGTCCGTCCAACCAAGCCGAAGCAAGCTTCGGGGTATCGGACCCACAGCGAATGAAAAACTCTCCTTCCCCGCGGCTCTCGCGCAACTGCGGCGCGAGCGGGTGCGCTTCATTTTACTCTCTCACGAAAACCAGCTCGTGGCGAATCTCGTCCAGCGCCACCGGTTCTTTCGCACGCTGCGCACGGAACACAAACCCGTTTCCACTCTGATCAACGCGGAGATTTACGATCTCGATTTGCTCGCGCGTGAAAGCACGCCGAATCGCGTCACCCCATGAATCCGCCCGCCCCTCATCAGCCGCGGCTTGCCCTCCCGCGGGGAAATCCGATGCTGGCGCCCTCCCGCCTCTCTCGGCACCCGTAACCGCATGGCCAGCGCCGGTCTCCTCCTGTTCGCTCCCGCGATATTTTTCGCCACCGTGTTCGGCCTCGCCTGGCCGCTCGCGGCGCGGCTGCCGCTCGCGCCGGCGGAAAAAATCGCCGCGAGCGCCGCGCTGTCGCTCATCGGGATCTGGCTCTTCGCGTGGACGGTCTACGTGTGGGCCCTGCCACTGCCGGCGCTGGGTGCCCTGCCGGTGCTCGCCGGCGCCGGCCTCGCGTTCCGCCACCGCGAGTTGGTGGCCACGGGTCGCGACTGCGACGCCCGCGAGCTGCTCATCGGCCAACTGCTCGTCACGAGCTGGTGTGTCGGCTGGCTCGCCTTCGTCTCCAGCTACTCGGGTGGCGGCTGGGCGGCCGACTGGTTCGAACATTGGGACCGGGCGCGTTTCTTCCTCGAACGCGGGCCGCGCGACACGCAGTTCCTCGGGCACTATGCGCTCACCGCCCGCCCGCCGCTGGCCAACGTCGTCACCGGCGCGTTCCTCCAGCTCACGCGGGTGGACTTCGCCCACTACCAGCTCGTCTGCACGCTGCTCAGCAGCCTCGTGCTGCTGCCGCTGGCCCTGCTCGCGCGACGCTTCGGCCGCGGGCGCCACGCGATCGCGCTCGGCGCACTGCTGTTGCTGGTGAATCCGCTGTTCGTCCAGAACGCCACGTTTGCGTGGACGAAACTGCCCGCGGCGTTTTTCACCCTGACGGCGCTATATTTTTTCCTGCGCGCGCAGGAGCCCGGGGCGCCGCGCGCCACCGCGGTGCTGTTCGGCGCCACTCTGGCGGCAGCGCTGCTCGCCCATTATTCCGCCGGCCCCTCTGCCGTGGTGCTCAGCCTCGCGTGGATTCCGGTGGGCTGGGTGCAGCGGAACAACTCGGACTGGCGGCGCGCCTCTGTCCTTGGCGCGGTCACCGGTGGACTCCTGCTCGCGACTTGGTTCGCCTGGGCGCTCGGGCACTACGGTCTGGCCGGCACTTTCCTCTCCAACACCAGCGTCACCTCGCCGGAGGTCCATCAGGGCGGCCAGCTCGCGAAGATTCTCCTCAATCTCCGCGACACGCTCGTGCCTCATTTCCTCCGCCCGCTCGATGCCGTCCTCATCGCGCAAACCAACGTGTGGGGCACCGCGCGCGACTGGTTCTTCCAGCTCTACCAGCTCAATCTCCCGCTCGCCTGCGGTTCCGTGGCGAGCTTCGCCCTTGGGCGGGAGGCGTGGCGCGCGGCCCGCGGCGCGACTTCGGCCGTCCGCACCGGCTGGACGGTCGGGCTGGTCGCCGTCGTTCTCCTCAGCGTCACCGTGCATGGTGAGCGGGACCACTGGGGGCTCACGCACATCTGCCTGCAGGGCGTGGTGCTGCTCGCCCTCGCCTTCCTCGCGGCGCGCTGGACCGAACTCGGCCGCGGCTGGCGGCTGGCGCTCCTCGCCGGCGCCACGGTGGATTTCACCACGGGAATCGCGCTGCAGTTTGCGGCCCAAAGTTTCGCCCTCGACCGCTGGTTCGCCCACGGCACCGATCCCACCGCCACCTATAACGGCTACAACGAATCCGCCTTCATGAATCTCGCTGCCAAGATCCAGCATCAGCTCGTCTTCTTCGCCGATCGCTGGCCCCTGCCTCCCGCGCTTGCCCTCGTCGGCCTCGCCGCCATCCTCGGCCTCATGCTTGCCCGTGCCCGCGCCACCGCCCCGTGACCATGCCCTCTGCCGCTCCCTCGCCCACCATCGCCCTGGTCATGCCCGTGTTCAACGAGGAGGCCGTGCTGCCCGAGCTCTTCGCGCGGCTCGCCGCGCTCTTCGATGGCGGCCACGGCTGCGCGTGGCGCGCCGTGCTGGTCGACGACGGCAGCCGCGATCGCTCGGCGGAAATGATCCGGACCCAGGTCGCGCGCGATCCGCGATTCGAGCTGGTCGAGCTGTCGCGCAATTTCGGTTTTCAGGCCGCCCTCGCCGCCGGGCTCGCGCACGCGCGCAGCGCCGACGCCATCGTGACGATGGACGCCGATCTGCAGGATCCGCCTGAGGTCATCCCCGAGCTCGTCGCCGCCTGGCGCGCCGGCGCCGAGATCGTCCGCGCGGCCCGGCGCTCCCGCGCCGAGACCGGATTGCGCCGCATCGGTTTCGATTTGTTTCACGGCCTGTTCGGCCGGCTTTCGGATTTTCCGATGGAGCCGAACAGCGGCACGTTCGGCCTGATCGGGCACGATGCGATCGAGGCGTTTCACCAGTTGCCGGAGCGCCACCGTTTCTTTCCCGGCCTGCGCGCGTGGATCGGCTTCCCGACGACCGATGTGCTCTACGACCGCCGCGAACGCGCCGCCGGCCAGCCCCAGCAAACGCTCCGCCGGCTCGTGCGCTATGCCCTCGACGGTCTGTTTAGTTTTTCGCACCTGCCGCTGCGGATGCTGACCTACACGGGAGTATTCGTCGCCCTGATGGGTTTCGCCGCCGCCGTGTTCTACACGGCGCGCCGCATTCTCAATATTGAAACCGCCCCCACGGGTTACACCACGCTGGTCACCGTCGTGCTGTTTCTCGGCGGCGTGCAGCTCATCGGCATCGGGGTGATCGGCGAATATCTTGGGCGCGTTTACGACGAGGTGAAACAGCGGCCGCTCTACGTGGTGAAGCGCCGCCCCGGCGGTCCGCGATGAGGCGTCTCCGCTGGTTGCCCCTGCTGCTGCTGGCCGCCGTCATCGGCCTCGCCGCCAGTTCGCTGCTGTTCTCGACGTTCATGATTTATGACGACGAGGGCTACGTGCTCCTGTCGTTGAAAACTTTCACCGAGGGCGGCGGGCTCTACGAACGCGTTTACAGCCAATACGGACCGTTCTTTTTTCTGTTCAACCAGGGCCTGCATCTCGCGGGGCTCCAGTTCACCAACACCGATGGCCGGCTCCTCACGCTCGTCTACTGGCTCGGGGCGGCGGGTCTGTGCGCCTCACTCGTGTGGCGCGTCACGCGCTCACACGTCACGACGGTGTTCACGCTCGGCGGCACCTATCTCCACCTCTGGCCGATGACGAGCGAGCCGTCGCATCCGGGCGGCTTCATTGTGTTTTTCACCGCGCTGGCCGCTTGGCTGGGCGTGCGGTGGAGCGCTGCACCGCGCAAGTTTGCCCTCGCGATGGGTGCGATCGGCGCGGCGCTGATGCTGACGAAGATCAATGTCGGCGTGCTCTTCTTCGCGGCCACGGGCGCGTGGTGGGTGCTGCACCTCGACGATGCCCGCTGGTCCCGGCGCTGGCGCGTGGCGGTCGCCGCCGGGGCGCTCGTGCTACTGCCCGTGGCGCTGATGCACAAAATTATTGACCAGAAATGGGTGCTGATGTTTGCGCTGGCGGCGGCCATGGGTGGCGGGGCCACCGTGCTGGCCGCCGCCCGCGGCGCGCCCTCGGTCGCCAGCTGGCGCCATCTCGGCGTGCTCGCCACGACCGCCCTCACCGTGACGCTGCTCACCGGCGTCGCGATCATGGCCCAGGGCACGTCGTTTTCGGCGATGATCGAGGGCGTGCTGCTCGGCCCGCTGCGGCATCCGCTCGCCTACACCGGGCCGTTTCATTGGCGCGACGGATCGGTGCTGGTCGCGTTGGGCTCGCTCACGCTGGTCACCTGGGTCGGGTTCGAACGCTCTGGGCGCAGCCTCGGCGCCGTCGCCGCGGGCCGGCTGCTGGCTGCGGGATTTTATCTCGTGAGCTGGTTGATCTCCTGGCCGGTCGCCGCGGACAATTTCATGGTGTCCTACGGCCTCGTCGCGGTGTGGCTGTTTGTGCAACCGCTCGGCGAGGATCGCGCCACCCAGCCGGCCCGCACGTGGCTCGCGCTGTTGGTCGGGACGCAGGCGCTGCACGCCTTTCCCGTCGCCGGGAGCCAGATCAGTTGGGGCACGTTTTTGTGGGTGCCGTTGCTCGCGATCGGCATCCACGATCTGGTGCGCGTCCAGGCCAGCAGCCCGGCGCCAGCGGTTCGACGGCTGCGCGCGCTGGCGAGCGTGGCGCTCGTGCTCGCCACGACGGCGCGCTGCGGGGAGTTCGCGTGGCTCGGGATTACGCGCGTGCGCGGCAGCGATCCCCTGCACCTACCGGGCGCCGACGCGCTGCGCTTGCCCGAGCATTTCAGCACCGCCCTGCGCCTCCTCTCGCGCAACGCCAGCGCCCATGCCGACCTGCTCTTCAGCTTGCCGGGCCTGCTGAGTTTTCACTTGTGGACGGGTGTGCCGCCGCCCACCACGACGAACACCACGCACTGGTTCAACCTGCTGTCCGCGGCGCAACAGGAGGCGATCCGGGAGCGGCTCGCCGCGGCGCCACGCTCGTGCCTGATCGTGCAGCGCGACCTCTACGATTTCCTGCTCCGCGTGCATGTGCCCACTTCAAGCCCGCTCAACATCTGGCTGCAGGCGAACTACGAATCGGCGTTTGCGCTCGAAGGCTACGAATTCTGGGTGCGCAAGGGCCGGTCCATCGCCGCGCTCGGCACCGCCGTGGCGCGGGAAGCCGAGCCCGGCGTGACGCCGCACTACCAGCTCGCCCTCACCCTCGCCGAGCCCGCGCTGCGCGACGTCGCCGACATCGAGCTCGGTTGGTTCAACGGCGACTACAGCCAGTCGATCACGACGTGGTCCAATCCCGACGCCCAACTGCGCCTCACCCCGCTCAACTCCGCCGGCCTCGCCGCCGGCCCCGCGCGATCAGTCAAATTTCCTTTCAGCGCCGCGGGTGTCGTGCGCCTCGAACTCCTGACCGATCGCTTTCCGCCGGGATTTCCGATCGGCAAGGGCGTGCTCTACTTGCGCGACGCCACCGGCCGCCACCTCGCCGAGGCGCGGTTCGTGCGGTAGCTACTTCCGCCGCGCGACGAGCACGAGACTCACGCCGAACGGAAACGGCACGCGCCACCGCGCCAGGCCGGCGAATTGGGCGCGGAGCAGCGCGTTGATCGGCGCCGCCGGCATCCGATCCTCCGTGCGGGCCGCGGGCGCGGACCAGCCGAGGCGTTTGCCCAGGGCCCGCCATTTGCGCACCGCCCAGACGATGGGATAGACGAGGACGTTGGTGTAGTTCACGTAAACCAGTTCCCACTGGTCCGTGGAAAACAACCCACGAAGCTGCGCGCGATGGTAACGCCGGAAATGGTGCAGCGCGACATCCCAGTCGCTCCACAACGCCATGCTCGCCGGCACCGTGACGACCGCGAGCCCGCCAGGCTTGAGCAGCCGGTGAAATCCCTGCACGACTGCGGCGTCGTCCGGCACGTGCTCGAGCACGTCGAGCGCCGTCACATATTCGAGCGAGCCGTCGGGCAGTGGCACGCGATCGCCGGCGAGACTGAGGATCTGCTCCGGCTGGAACCGCGTCCGCAAGATGCGCAGCGCCTCCTCGTGATCATCGAGGACCAGCACCCGGCAGTCCGCCGCCATTTCCTCCGCGAAGAGCCCCGTGCCCGCGCCGCAGTCGAGCAGCGTGTCATCCCGCCGCGGTGGGCGCGCCCGGCGAATCCACGCGCGCACGAACCGGCGCTTGCCGGAGTAATACCAGTGTTCGCGTTCGAGCGCGGCGATATTGGTGTATTCGGCGGCGTCCATGAGAGTGTGGGAAGACGTTGTTTCGCGGCGCGGAGTTCTCCAAGTTCAAAAGCGTGCCGCGCCCTGCCGCCACTCCCTCCTCCGGTTTTCTCGTCGCGCTCGCCGTGCTGCTCGCGCTGGTGCACGCCATCCTCGCCGTCACCGCCACCGCGGAGAAATCGATGACGTCCGACGAAATCGCCCACCTCACCGCCGGCCACGCCTACAACACGCTCGGCGACTACCGCCTCCAGCCGGAAAACGGCAATCTGCCCCAGCGCTGGGCCGCGCTGCCGCTGACAGTGGCCGGCGCCCCGCTGCCGCCGACCTCGCGGCCACTCTGGCGCGACGCGGACGTGTGGCGCTATGGCCACGCGTTTTTCTACGAGCAGCCGCTGACTTCGAAAACCTTCCTCTTTGCCGGGCGCGCCATGATCGCGCTCTTCAGCGCCGCCACCGGCTTGCTGATTTTTTTCTGGTCGCGCGCGCGCTTCGGTTGGCGCGGGGCTTTTCTCTCGCTGACGCTGTTCGCGTTTTGCCCGGCGTTTCTGGCGCACGGCGCCTTGGCGACGTCGGACATCGTGATGACGTTTTTCTTTCTCGCCGCGGTCGGCGCGTGGTGGCGCCACCTTGAAAAACCCGGCGCCGCCGGCGCCGCCCTGAGCGCGGGCGTGCTCGGACTCGCGTGCGTCGCCAAATTTTCCGCCGTGCTGCTCGCGCCGATGTTGGCGCTGAGCGCGCTCGTCTGGCTCGCCGGGCGGGTGCGCGCGGACGGCTGGCGGGTTTCGCTCACCCGGCTCGCGCGCACGAGCGCCCTGCACTTCGCCGCGGCGTGGGCGATCATCTGGCTGTTTTACGGCTTTCGCTTCAGTGCGTTCACGCCCACGCTGGCCGACGGCGCGAACTTCAACCACGGCTGGGGCTGGATGCTGCAGGACATGGGCTGGCCGCGCGGGGTTTTCCTGAAGTTGCGCGAGTGGCGGGCGCTACCGGATGCGTTTCTTTACGGCTTCGCGTTCGTGCTGCAATTCGCGCAACAGCGCGGGGCGTTTCTCAACGGCGACTATAGCATCACCGGCTGGGTGAGTTTTTTCCCTTACGCCTTCCTCGTGAAGACGACGCTGCCCTTCCTGCTGCTCGTGCTGGTGGGCGCGATCGCCGACGGCCGGCGGCAGTGGGCCGAAGGCGGGCGGGCGACGCTCGCCCGGCTGCGGCCGTTCACCCCACTGATCGGATTGTTCGCGGTGTATTGGGCGACGTCGCTGACCAGTCATCTCAACATCGGGCACCGTCACATTCTGCCGACGTATCCCGTGCTGTTCATCGCGGCAGGGGCGTTTGGCGCGTGGCTCGATTTTCGCCGTCCGTTCGCGGCCCTGCTCGTCGCGGTCCTCGCCCTCTGGCACGCCGGCGAGTCGTGGCTGATCCGGCCGCATTATCTCGCGTATTTCAATGCGCTCGCGGGCGGCCCGGCGAACGGCTGGCGACACCTGGTCGACAGCTCGCTTGACTGGGGCCAGGATTTGCCAGCCTTGCGAACGTGGCTCGACGCGCACGCGCCGGGGGAAAAAGTGTTCCTGTCCTACTTCGGCACCGGCGATCCCGCGCACGAGGGCATCCGGGCGACGATGCTGCCGACGCTGCCCGAAGTGGGCCCGCCCCGGCCGTGGCGTCCGCTGACGGCCGGAGTCTATGGCGTGAGCGCGACGATGCTCCAGCAGGTCTACAGTCCGGTGCGCGGGGATTGGACGCTGGAACGCGAAGCGGAATATCAAAAATTGCGCACGCTTGAGCCCCTGCTGCTGGCCTATCAGGGCGATCCCGTCCGTCGCGCCGAACTCCTGCGCGACGCGCCGGCGGCAAACTGGACGACGGCGTGGAAGCGCTACGAGCTGCTGCGGCTCGCCCGGCTTTGCCACTACCTGCGAGTCCGCCCGCCGGAAGCGAACGCCGGTTATTCAATCCTGATTTACCGTTTGACGGCGGAGGAAATCGCGGCGGCCACCGCCGGCTCGATCCGCGAATGGAGCGCGCTCATTGAACGCGCCGCAGCCCGGCGCGGGTAATTCGCTGGAAATATTATCCGGGGCGACCGAGCAGGCCGCCCCGGGCGAAATGCGCCAGAAAGCCAAGCAGGCAGCAGAAGAATGCCCACACCAACGGTTGCTCGAGGAGAAAAAAGCGGTCGGCCCAGCGCACCAGCGTGTCCGCCGGCACGTGGCCATGGAAGCGGGCGAGCGCCGCGCTGGCGACGCCATCGGCCCAGAGCGTGTAAAGCATCAGTCCGCCCGTGAGCGCCGCCAGCCGACGCACCGCCGCGGGCGCCCGGGCATCGCGGGGCAACCGCCACAGCAGCGGCGCCAGCCACAACGCGAACACAAAGCGATAAGCGTAATTGGTGCCTGTGAAAAAACAGCCAGCGAGCAGCGCCGCGCCCAGGGTGAAGGCGAGCCAGTCCGCGCGATCGCCGGGCGCGATTTCCCAACCGGCAAACCGCCGCGAACGCAGAAACGCCGCGACCACCACCGCGGCGCACCCCAAGCCAAGCGCCGTCGCGCGCCAGCCGGAGAAACCGAGGGGCTCGAGGAGGTTGCGGGCGCCGAAGGTCATCAATCCCTCCGCCCGCGGCGCCAGTCCGCCGAACTGGGCGAGGTCGGGCCTCAGATTGGCGCCCACCACCGCGAGCGCCACCACCGCGATGAGCACGCGGCCGCGCCCCTCGCGCGCGTCGTCGCCCGTCAGGAGCACGAGGCCGGCGATCGCGGGGTAAAATTTTAATCCCGCGGCCACCGCGATGAGAAAAACCGCCCCGAGCCTCACCCAGCGGCCGGCGTGCAGGAGCAACGGCACGACGGGAGCGAGGAGCACGAAGACGACGAGGTCGTTATTGGCCCGATTGATCGCGAGGAGAATCGGCGACGAGCAGAAAATCGCCAGATACCAGAGCAGCTCGCGCGGCTCCCGCGGCCGCAACCACGCGACCGCCGCGGCGAAAAACGCGATCACCAGCGACAGGCCGAGCCAGAAATTATCGGCGCGCGTGAGGCCAAGTTTACCGAGCCCGAGCCACCAATGTGAGTAGACGTGCGGCCGGTTGAAGTAGTCGAGCGCGTTGGGCACATATGGATCGAGCCCGCGCGCGAGGGCGTCGTTCGACGCCAGGATGGCGAAGGAGTCGAGGAACCACACGCCATAGTGGTTGACCCCGAGGAGCGTAAACAACCCGGGGTAAAACGCGAAGCTGGCGAAGTAAGCGGCGGCGATCACCCCGAGCGCACCCCAGAGCCAACGCGGTGACGGGGGCGCGGTCATGGGGTGGCGTCGGCGAGTTTCGGCGCCACCGTCGGTGGTGGCACGGGCAAATCGTCGATGCCGACGAGCCGGCTCAGCCGGGCGTAACGGCCGCCGAAACGTTTTTCGGCAAAGGGCTCGAGCCGATACGTGGCCGGCATGAGATCCTCGGGATCCACCCCCATCTCGCCCTCCGGGGAGGTCGGCCGGAGCGCCTGCGCAATGATAACTTCCCGGAAGGTGCCTTCCTTGAGGTGATATTTGATGTGCGCGGCACGCTGGCGGCCGACGCCATTGATGATGGTCGGGATGCGCCAGAGCACGAAGGGGATCGTCGATTTATTGGAAATGAAGAGCAGCGGGCCAGGGTGACGGAGGAGTTGCACATGCTCCCATTCTACCTCTTGCATCACGAGATTCTGGCTCGTGTAGGTGTGCCGCGCGAGTGCCGGGATGCACCACGTGAGCAGCCAGACTCCGAGACCGGCCGCGGCCCACCGGGTGGCCGCCGGACGCCAGTCATCGAGCCGGCGCAACAGGAGCGCCACGAGCAGCGCGAGCAACAGACACATGGGCAGCGCGAAGCGCGAAGCGATGACATCATCGAGCCGGCTCCAGTAGTAGAACATCAGCAAGGCGAGATTCCCCGCCATGCCACCACCGAAGACCACGAGCACCAAGATCTCCGGCGCGAGCGGAGCACGAGCGGACGAACGCGCCCAGCGCCCCGCGGCGGCCAGCGCCCACCCGCCGGCCAGCGTGCCCAAAATCGAGAGATACCACGAATTGGGAATGCTCGGGCTGAAGTTGAAAAAGAAATTCCGCGCCCCCTCGAGGTTGCTCGCGAGATAGTTCAGGCCGAAGCGCGAGGTCTGGCCTTCGTGCAACTGCCACAGCAGCGGAGTGGCGGAGAGCACCCGGTTATGCCACGCGTAGGGCACGAGCAGCAGCGGGGCGAAAATTGCCGGCCAGGGGAGAAACACGTGACCTAAGCGACGCCAGCCAGCGACAATCACCGCCGCCACCGGCACCACAAAGATCACCGACTCGTAGCGACTCTGCGCCAGCAACACCGCGCCGAGCACGAGCAGCGAGAGCCGGTCGGGCGACGGTGCGCGCAGGTAGAGCGTCGCAATCACCATCAGCAGCGCGAGCATCGTGAGGTTGTGCAGCTCCATGCCGGCGCCGGAGGCCTGCTGACCGAGCAGCGGCATCGTGCCGAGCAACGCAACGGTGAGCATCGCGGGGCCGCGGCCGGCGAGCGTGCGCCCGAGCCAGTAGACCAGCGTGAGCAACACCGGCGCCAGCGCGGCGTTAAGGATGAAGGCGTTCGCCACGCGATAACCCGTGAAGTCGTGGACGAGCGAAACCAGAAACGTGAAAAAATAAGGGCGCTTGTCGAGGAACGTGTCGATCGGCTGCCAGGTGCCCCAGATGTCGTAGGCGCGGATGACCGTGCCAATCTCCTTCGTGGCGTGCAGATGAAACGCCGTGCCCTGCAGCACGTATTCGTCGAAGAGAATCTTGTGCGCGAACGGGTCGCACCAAATCGCGAAGGCCGAGGCCCCCACCACCACCACCACCCCCGCGGCGCCGGAGGCCCCCAGCGATTCGCCCCAGGCGGCGCGCCGCTCGGCGAGCACGCGTCCGCCAAAAAAAACAAACGCCCCGAAGAGCGCGAACATGTAGTAGTAGCCACCCGCTCCGATCAAATCCTCCGCCTGCTTCGGCGTCACCGAGAGGAAACCGGCGATCACCGCGAGCGCCGCGGTCAACCCGAACAGCACCAGCCGCCGGCGGTCCGGGGTGTCGCGGAGCAAGGTGAGCAGCTGGCGGATCACGGACGGAAAGGAGCGGCGGCGGCCCGGCAGGCGCACCTCATGGGAGCATTTTCACGAAGTTCTCGAGATACGCGCGGCGGAGCCGGTCGATTTCAGCGCGGTCCTTGGGCACGGCGTGCAGGACCGGATCCGGCGTGGTGAGAGAAACCGCCCCTTCTTTGATTTCCTTGAGCCGACTGAGGCGCGTGACGGTCAGAGTCTGGAGGCGTTCCTCCCGAAAAGTTTCGAGCACGAACTCGGGGCCAAGGTCATCGCCGTCGCGGACGGTCTGGCGGCCGGTATCCGGATCGACATTGTAGCGCTGAAAAACGAAGACGTCGGAAAACGCGCGGTTGCGCATGAGAAAGGCGATCGCGGCGCGGCGCGGACCCTTCGCTTGGAACACCGGCGTGGCGGAGATCTTGTGCGCGATCCAAAGGATGGAGTCGTTGTCGATGACCAGATAGTCGTGCCGCGGTTGCTCGGCGATGAATTCGCGGCGCCAGGCGGTTTCTTTGCCGGGCAGGTATTCTTGCGAGTAGGCGTGCGCCGCCATCGACGGCACGCTGCGCGCCAGCAGGCCGAACGTGGCCACGACGAGGAGTCCACGCACGGCGACCACCTTGGTGAATTGCGGCAGCACCGCGAGCACCGCAATCACCAGGCCCAGTTGCGTGGGCAGGCTGAGACGGCGGATGACGATGTCATCGAACTGCCCGTAAAAATAACCCATCAGGAGGGCGAACTGCACCGCGAAGCCGAGGGCGAAAAAAGTCGTCGCGACGACGACGGGCGGCTCGGGCGCGAGCGCGCGCAGCCGCTTGACGACGAGCAGCGCGAAAAACGGCGCGGCCAACAGGCCGAGGACGGAGAGCACCAGGGAGTTGGGCTGTTCGGCGGCCTTTCCAAAAAAATAATTCAGCGCGTGGGAAATGTTCTCGGGCACGTAGCTGAGAGCGAAGGGCGTAGTGGAGCCAGGCTTGCTGCCGAGTTCCCAGGCGGACACCCGCAGGTCAAAAATTCGATGCTGGAGCGGATAGTGAATCATCAGCAGCGGCGCGAAGATAACCGGCCACGAGAGGATGGCGCGGCCTTCGCGCCGCCACACCCACAGCACCAGCAGCGTGACGGGCAGCAGCCAGATGACCGATTCGTAGCGCACCTGGGCCAGCAGGAGCGCCGAAAAACAAAAGGCCGTGAGCGACGGCGGGTCGCGCTGCTCGGCGAACCGCGCCCCGAGCAGCATGGTGGCCACGATCATCACAAGGTTGAGCAACTCGAAGCCGCCGCCGGTGGCGTTGTGGGCCAGGAGCGGCAGGCCCGCGAAGAGGGCGACGCCGAGCCAACCCGCCGCCCGACCAGCCAGGAGCCGACCGGTGGCGTTGACCAAGCCGAGAAAAACGAAGGTCAGGGCGCCGTTGAGGATGAAAACGTTGGCCGGGCGATACCCGGCGAGATCGTGCAGGAGCGAGGCGAGGAACGGGAAAAACAGCGGCCGCTTGTCCATCAAGCCGTCGAGAATCACAAAGGTGCCCTGGATGTCGTTGCCCCGGACCGGCGTGAGCACCGTCTTGTCGAGGTGCATGCTCATCGACGTGCCGAGGAGCATGATTTCATCCATCACGATCTTGAAGCCAAACGTTTCGTGCACGAGCAGGATGGTGCCGCCCACGGCAATGACCGCGACCGACGTCCCGTCGAGCGTGCGCCAGCGCAGGGCGCGAATTTCGGCACCGCAGGTCTGCCACCAGGCTTGCAGAAAAAGCGCGAACGCGAGCAGCACGAACCAAAACCCAGCTTTGGAAACAAAAACGATCGCCGCCTGATCCGGGATGGCCACGAAGCCGAGCACGATCGCCAAGGCGGCGGCGAGCAGGAGCAGCCAAACCCGCCGGTCGTTAAGGAAGGGGGCCAGAGAGGGGCGATTCATGCGTGGGCGGCAGCTTGAGGGGTGTCGGACGAAATGAAAAGCCTCTTGGCGACACCCACCCGCCGTCAAAAAAAGAGCCGCCCGCAATCGGCGGACGGCTCAAGAAACGATCAATCAGCCAGTGATTAAGGAGCGTAAGTGATCGTGCGCGCACCGGCGATGCCGGCGATCGTGATCGTGATGCCCTGCGTGAAACCGCTGGGATAGGTCTCGTTCGCGACGAGGTTCAGCGCCTTCACGTAGTTTGCCGCTCCGACGAGACCGCTCTGGGTCACAAACGTGACCCCGTTTTCCAGGAAATACTGGTCCGCGGCGGCGGCCAGTTGGCGGGCGTTGTTAAGAACCGCCTTGTCCTGCGAGGACGTGCGGACCTTCTGGAACGCGGGAATCGCCATCGCGGCCAGCAAGCCGATGATGACGACGACGATCATGATTTCAACCAGGGTGAAGCCCTTGGTGGATTTGGTGATATTTTTCATGGGTAATCTCTTTCTGATGTATGGATGGATGATAAACGCTCAAAAGCGAGCAGTGCGAAAATTCGATATTAATCGACCCATAATCTCAAGGTCAAAATCTTGTAAACGCCTGCCGTCCACTAAGTATTAACACCTAAAAACTAGTCGTTTGCCGGTGGCAAGGGCCTGCCTGGCTCCTTCTATTATTGCTTCTTACCCGGCTTCTTGCGTCGCGCGACGGCCTTTTTTTCCGCTTTCGGCTTACCCACCGCGAGAAGCTTTGGCACTGAGACCTCAACGGCGTCCTTCCACAGATTTTCGAGCCCATAGTGCGAGCGACGATCAGCCACGAAAAGATGCACCATGACATCGAACAGATCGACCACCGTCCAACCGCTTTGCTGCGCATGCTCGATGCCGACGATGCGCGTCTTCGCCGCATCGACCGCCTTCTCCAACTCCACCCGCAGCGCGCGCAAGTGAGGCTCCGAGTTGACCGTGGCGAGCACGAGATAGTCTGTGATGGAAGACTGGGCGCTCACATCGAGCACGCGCAAATCCTCCGCCTTCTTGTCGTCCAACGCCCGGCAGCACAGTTTCACCAATTCCAGCGCGGCCGTTTTTTTCGATTTCGATTTCATGCAGTCGCCCGATAGAGCCCGTTTTCCCGGATATATACAATCGCCTTGTGCGGCACAAAATAATCGAGCGAGAGCCCCTGGCGCGTGCGCTCGCGCAATTCGGTGGAGTTGATGGCCAGCAAATGCCCGTCGCAGCGGTGCAAGCGCAGGCCGGGAATATCCGGCCGGGCTTTCACTGGAAAACCCGGCCGCTCGAGGAAGATGAACTCCACCAGTTTCGCGAGCGCGGTGATGTCCTTCCACAGATGCAGCTGCGGCAGCTGATCTCCTCCGATCACCCAGTAAAGTTCATCGTTCGGATACAGCGCCCGAAAATGTCGCGCGGAATCAACCGTGTAGCTCACGCCGCCCCGCTGCAGCTCGACATCGGAAATCTCGAACCGTTTGTCCCACTCCACCGCCGCGCGCAGCATCGCCAGCCGCCCCTCGGCCGACGACTGCACGTCGTTCGGCTTGAGCGGGGCCTGCGCCGCGGGCACGAGCACGAGCCGGTCGAGCTTGTGCTGCTCAAACGCGTCCTGCGCCGCCATCAGGTGGCCGAAATGCACGGGATCGAAACTCCCGCCGAGAAATCCAATTTTCACCGGCGCGCAACGTGGTCGGCCCCCTCGCGCCCAGCAAGGCCCAATTCCGCGGCGCCCAATTCCACGATGCGCTCCCGGAGCACGCCGTGCGGCATCCCCGCCGCCGCCCGCCGGCGATTACATGGCTTGCTCCCCCCAACCTCGCGCCAAAACTCTGCCCGCCTCCGGGCGCACAGTTTGGCTGGTGTGGGACGCCGCTTTTCTCCTTCCTTGGCCACCATGCGCCCGGGTGGC